>JBGTGJ010000287.1:0-4627 GCA_041746775.1 bacterium | reverse complement strand
CTTTTGGCCGGGGAAAAGCCCGATCCCGACCACTTTCCTTCAATGGGTTGCTCAATCAAGTGGAAAAAATGAACTGAAGTGAAGAAATGTGAGCAACTTATTTTGTTTTCAAACGATAATTAATACGTTGCATAAAATATGAATAAATCCCTGTGATTGTTGGTTTTTTTTGTTTCAGGATCCAATCACAAGGGGGTGGTTTGGTTAGGGTTGACACGAGGCGTTAACTACAACGTTGACGGAAGCGCATCTTCTATGATAAGAGGCTGCGCCTTGTTGCAGTGAAAAATTTTAAAAAACTGATCCTGCAACTCCTTCCTTCATCGAGTTAGCGTTTCGAAAGCAAAAAATCTTACTCTCGCAGCAATTAGGAGGTTCATCCCATGGCCAAGACCTTAGTCAAACAAACACTCGCTAAACTCCCTTTCAAAGTAGGTGACAAGGCCGTTTATCCCGCCCATGGGGTTGGAGAAGTCAAAAGCATCGAAAGCAAAGAGATTATGGGGGCGAAGCAGACCTTCTATGTGTTGCAAATCCTCGATAGCGGAATGAAGATTATGGTTCCCACCACCAACATCAATGCGGTGGGGCTTCGTGAAGTGATCTCCGATACCGAAGTCGATGACGTCTATGAAATTCTCAAACAGCGCGATGTGCAAATCGATAATCAGACCTGGAATCGCCGGTATCGTGAATATATGGATAAGATCAAAACCGGTTCAGTCTACGAGATTGCCGAAGTTTTGCGAGATCTCTCGATCCTCAAATTCAAAAAAGAATTAAGCTTTGGTGAACGAAAGATGCTCGATACCGCCAAAAATCTCCTCATGAAGGAATTGGCGATTTGTGAAGATCGCGAAGAAGAAGAGATTGAAGACGAGATTAACGAAATTTTTAAATCTCTGTAGTTTTCAAAGTTCAATTTTTAACCTATAAACCCCTTTTCCTCTAGATTGAAGAAAAGGGGTTTTGTTTTTTATGGATTCAGTTTGGGCCATACTAGTTGCGGGTGGGATTGGAAAAAGGTTTGGTGGGGAGATTCCCAAACAGTTTCGTCAGCTCGCGGGAAAACGGGTTTTGGATTACTCTTTAGAAGTTTTTGCTAAGTTAAAAGAGTTGTCTGGAATTGTTTTAGTATTGCCTGAAGATTTCATTCCGTCATTGAAAAAGGAGTTAGAAGGAAAATTTCCGGTTGAGATTCGATTTGTCTCCGGTGGGTTAACTCGTCAAGGATCGGTGCGAAACGGCATAAGAATGATCGATCCTTTGGCCAAGTGGGTTGTCATCCATGATGTTGCACGACCACTCGTGACTTTAGACATTGTAAGAAAAGTTTTTCATGCTGCACAACGAGAAGGGGCAGCGGTTCCTGCCGTGGCAGTGTCGGATACATTGAAAAAAGGGGATGTCTCTCATTTAGTGGTAAAAACCATTTCAAGAGACCATCTTTATCAAATTCAAACACCACAGGCTTTCTCCAAAGATCTCTTGGTAGAGGCATTGAACTGGGCGGACGACAAAGGGTTAGATGCTACCGATGAGGCAGGATTATTCGAATCGATTGGACATCGGGTTCGATTGGTGGAAAGTTCCCCGTTCAATTTTAAATTGACTCGCCCCGAAGATTTTCAATTGGCGGAGGCATTCTTAAAAAATCAACCAGGAGCGGTTGTGAAAAATTCGATGAGAATTGGCGAAGGGTATGATGTTCATCCCTTTGTTGAAGGGAGAGATCTGATTTTAGGAGGGGTAAAAATCCCTTTTGAAATGGGGCTCAAAGGGCATTCGGATGCCGATGCGCTCTTGCATGCGATAGGGGATTCCATTTTGGGAGCATTAGCCGAAGGGGATTTGGGGAAACATTTTCCTGATACCGATCCAAAATATCGTGGAATTTCTAGTTTGAAATTGTTGGAGGAAATCTTTAAGTTAGTAGAACAAAAGGGGTATGTTATTGCCAATCTTGATGCGACCGTGATTTGTCAGAAGCCGAAATTAGCCCCCTATATTCAACAGATGCGACAAAATATCGCTGAGGTTCTGCATGTTCCTGAAGAAGCGGTGAACGTCAAAGCGACGACCGAAGAGGGACTAGGTTTTACCGGGACGATGCAGGGCTTAGCGGCGAAAGCAGTTGTATTATTGTGTAGGGGCGGGTGAAATTTTAGGCAAATTTCACCCGCCCTTACGAAGCTAAAATTTAGGAGAATTTATATGACCCGAGTTCGATTTGCACCGAGTCCTACCGGAAATTTGCACCAAGGAAATATCCGTACCGCGCTCTTCAATTATCTTTTTGCCCGTCATCAGGGGGGGAAGATCATTCTTAGAATTGAAGACACCGACCAAGAGAGATCCCAAACCGATTTTGAGGCAAATATTTTTGCGGATCTCCGTTGGCTTGGTTTTACGTTCGACGAAGGGATTCAAGAAGGAGGGGAGGTTGGTCCCTATCGACAGAGTGAGCGCCTCGATCTTTACAAAAAAAGTTTAGAAAAATTGATTGCCGAGCAAAAAGCTTATGCATGTTTCTGCACAGCAGATGAGATTGAAGTCGAACGTAAGCGCGCCTTGGCCCTTGGTAAATCGTACCGGTATCAGGGGAAATGTCGCATCTTAAAACCGGAAGAGACTCAGGAAAAAATTCAATCAGGTATAAAACCGAGTTATCGATTCAAAGTTGATCGCGACATCATTAAATTTCAAGACTTGGTTTATGGTGAAAAGGTTTTTGATACGGAAAATATCGGGGATTTTATCATCGCTCGTTCGAGTGAAATCCCGGTTTATCTCTTCGCGTGTGCGGTGGATGATTGTTTGATGCAGATAACGCACGTGATTCGGGGAGAGGATGGGATGTCAAATACACCACGTCAAATCCTGATCCAGCGCGCATTGGGTTTTGAACCACCACAATTCGGACATCTTCCGTTGATTCTTGGGGCCGATCATACACTTCTTTCCAAAAGAAACGGCAGCACCTCCATCAGCGAGTTGAAACAAAAGGGGTATCTACCTCAGGCGATTCTCAATTATTTGGCGTTACTCGGTTGGTCTCCTCCCGAAGCAGAAGAGATTTTGAGTTTGGATCAGCTCATCCAACAATTTGATCTCTCCCGCGTCGCACGAAGCAGTGCGATCTTTGATTGGGGGAAATTAGATCATATCAATCAGGCTCATATGCTTCGCATGTCAGAGACAGATTATCTGACATTCGCGAAGAAACAGCTTGAAGGGAGTTCATGGATCAGTTCCCTTTCTCCATCAGAGTTGGATTCCTTATTATTCACCTTGCGACCCAATATCAAAACCTTCAACGATCTTTCCCCATGGCTATCGATTCTTTTAGTGCTACCTGAATATAATTCCGAGCCAGCACAAGAGGCGTTTTCTGATCCGACTGCAAAAAAAGTTTTGGAATCGTTGGCGGCGTTACTTCAAGAGCATGAGGCCCAACTGAAAACAAAAGAGTTTGAAAATGTGATGGAGGGGGTCAAAAAACAGACCAAGTTAAAGGGGAAGAAACTATTTTTCCCGATTCGCATCACCTTAACTGGAGTTCATGAAGGTCCAGAGCTAATCCCGCTCATGAGTGCATTAGGAAAAGAGAGAATTTTGGAGAGAATTCAACGTGCCATTGAAACTATACAACACAAAGAGTCGGCAAAAAGAGCTGTTTGAGCCGCTTCATCCACCAAAAGTGAAGATGTATGTCTGTGGGATTACCTCCTACGACCTATGTCATTTGGGTCACGCACGGGTGTCGGTAGTTTTTGATATTGTGTTTCGATACCTTCGTCACAAGGGATTTGAAGTCGATTTTATCCGCAACTACACTGACGTCGATGACAAGATCATCAAGCGTTCCCAAGAAAAAAAGATGGAATGGAAGGAGCTGGCCGAGAATTATATCCAGGCCTTTCAAGAAGACATGAGGGGATTGGGGAATCTACTTCCGACTCAAGAGCCTCGTGCAACGGAATATATCATTCCGATGCAAGAGATGATTCAAAAATTAATCGAGAAGGGGATCGCCTACGTTTCGGGCGGGGACGTATTTTATGCCGTCCGAAATTTTAAGGGGTACGGAAAACTTTCCCAGAAAAATATCGAAGATCTCGAATCAGGGGCGCGTGTGGAGGTGAATGAAAGCAAAAAAGATCCGCTCGATTTTGCATTATGGAAATCGGCCAAGCCGGGAGAGCCTTGGTGGGATTCGCCTTGGGGGAAGGGGAGGCCGGGGTGGCATATTGAATGTTCCGCGATGAGTACTCAACTGTTGGGACCGACGCTCGACATTCACGGCGGAGGGCGAGACCTGATCTTTCCTCATCATGAAAACGAACTGGCTCAGTCGGAAGGGACGTACGATCAACCGTTTGTCCGCTATTGGCTGCATAATGGATTCGTGAATCTCAACGCCGACAAGATGAGTAAGTCGACTGGCAATATCCTGACGATTCGTGATGTGCTTGCAAAATATCCATTTGAAACAATCCGATATTTTTTACTCTCCTCTCATTACCGTTCGCCGATCGATTTTACTGAAAGTAATATGGAGGAATGTTTGGCGGCGACCGATCGATTTTATCAGACGATTAAAAGACTCGAAGAGCCCCCCTCGTCC
>JBGTGJ010000286.1:0-2483 GCA_041746775.1 bacterium | reverse complement strand
CAAGATCATACCTAAAATCAATATTAAGGAAAATATCGGAAGCAGATCTCCGATTTTTACATATACCGAACGGTCCGAATAAAGGGGTAATTCTGTAAAATAGTTTTTACGTTCGAATAATCCCCCTTGCCAAACAATCTTTCCATTTCGATCAATGAGGGAACTAATGCCGGTATTCGTCGCACGAACTAAAGCACGTCGAGTCTCGATACTACGAAATTGACTAAATACCTGATGCTGATAAGCGGCGCTGGAGGTGCCATACCAAGCATCATTGGTCAAGTTGACTAGCGCATGGGCCCCCTTCGAAACCATCTGGCGAGCGATCTCAGGGAAAATATCTTCATAACAAATTAATACCCCTAATAAATTTCCGTTATATCGAATCGGACGATAATCTTCTCCGGGAACAAGATCCCCGACTTGGGAAGTCAATTTTTTCGCAAAAAATAAAATCTCCTTCCACGGAATATACTCACCAAACGGAACGAGGTGTCTCTTGTGATAATAATCTAAAATCTGATGATCACCAGAGACTAGCAGGGCCGAATTATAGAACGACCTACGTAATGAGCTTGGATGGTGTGAACGAGTCACCGTCCCTAACAAGACGCTGGAATTGGCATTTCCGATTTCATATTCAAAATTGTCCTGATCATAGGGAACCGAAATAGGAAATGAGGCTTCGGGCCACAAAATCAACTCGGCCCCCGCTTCCTCAAGTCCGGTCGTCGCATCTCGAAAAACACTGACAATTTCCCCTGCTATTTGGGGATCCCATTTATCTTCTTGCGGAATATTTCCTTGAACAATGCCAATCGGCAAAGTTTTCAAAGGGGCTGGCCCACTTTGCTCAAGTCGAAAAAATCCATAAGCGAGGTTGATCGTGAATAAAACAAACACCATGGCAACTTTGGGGAAAACTCCCGCCGTTTCATGCCTCCTCCATTTTGAAAAAAGCAGGGTAAGTGTTTCATTGCTAACCACCAATAAAAAGGTGACGCCATAAACTCCAAACAGATCAGCATTTTGGATAAAAGGTAAAAAGCCCCCTTGAGAGTATCCGATCTGACTCCACGGCAAACCACCCATAGGAAGATGCCCACGAAGGAACTCCAACGCCACCCATACCCACGGTCGAACCCAGAGAGCATTCCAACCAGTTCTGTTAATGATCCATTGGCTAATCACAAAAATCAGACTCAGATATCCGGACAAAACGAAAATGAATAAAAATAGAACTGCAACACTGACCAGCGGTGATATTCCGCCGAAGGAATTCATCGCCGTGTAGAGCCAATACATCGAGACGGAATAATGAAAGAGGCCAGCCACAAAACTCAACACAAAGACGCGGCGCACGGAGGCACAAGTGAGAAAATAAAATAGTGGAACCCAACAAAAAAACGCAAGCCACCCCAGATTGGGCAAAGCGTGCCCAAAAAATAAGGTAGGATAACTCAACCCCGCCAAAATCCCGCTTAAAACTGCAGCGATCCATCCCATACCAAGAGTCCTTTTTTGGATAAATATTGGAGGTATTTTTTTTCTATTTTTTGGAACTCAACGAATTCTTTTTTTCCTTTTTCATGATCTAGACCATGAAGGTGAACGAAACCATGAATCGCCAATCGAACAACCTGAGTCGTCAGTGATCGTTTGGCTATCCTCGCCTGCCTTTTTGCCACTTCGGTGGCAATCACAATTTCACCAAGATGCCACGGCCCCTTTTTAAAAGGAGGGTCAATATCAAGAGGGAAAGAGAGGACGTCGGTCACCCGATTTTTTTTTAAATATTGCTGATTTAATTTTTGGATGATTTTAAGTCCCACCAACCTGATCTCAATCTCAGCGGTATTTCGGCGAGAATACTTGAGCAGCTCATCCAAACATTTTTGAACTTTGCGAATTTGAACTGGAGAATTTTTACGATGGTAAATTTTTACGGCCATTGAGCTTATTTTCTCGCAAGAAACGATCTTGGATAGGGGTCACCGTTGCTTTTTTTTCTTCCATGTCAGGATATTCGATTCGTTGGTGATAGATACCGACGAGCACTCGAGAAAAACTTTCGGCGATCAGGTGAAGATCTTTGAGGGTCATATCACATTCATCTAATTGGGCCTCGGTAAAATTTTTAGTGATGATCTTTTGCACCATCGCTTGAATTTTAGGAGGGGTCTTCTCCGGAATCGAACGAACCGCCGCCTCGGCCCCATCTGCCAATAGAATAATCCCTGCTTCGCGTGTTTGAGGGCGCGGCCCTGGATAACGATAATCTTTCTCATCGATCGGAATTTCTGGATCAGGATTAAGTTCACAAGCTTTGTTATAAAAATAACTGATCACTTTGGTCCCTTGATGTTGTGGAATAAAATCGATGATTCTTCGTGGAAGCTTAAATTGTTTACCCAGATCCAACCCATCTTTGACGTGGGCAGCGATGATCAAAGCGGACATCGAGGGGGACAATTTATCGTGAC
>JBGTGJ010000285.1:0-11252 GCA_041746775.1 bacterium | reverse complement strand
GCTACATTGATATTAATTCGTAAAATATGATCAACGGTGCTCGCCTCACTCGCGCTTTCACGATTGGGCATATAAACAAACCCTCTCGGCTCATCCAAGATGATTTCTCCCGAAAAATTAGCGATGGAAATAACTGCGATGGGCAGAGGATTAATCGGATCGGTGAGATCTAAAACCACAAAGGAGGCATCTTCCCACAAAACCTCGTTATTAGAATTAACAACATAAAGTCGCTTCGAGGTAGCTGACGCCGCCATCGAAATCGGATTGGCCAAAATCAGTGGATCGAGTGTCAGCGGAATCGGAATAAAGATCGATTCGCCAGCGCAGCCAGCTAAAATAAAAACCGTGGAAAGAGTAAAAAGTATTTTTTTTAGTAAAAACATAATTCCCATTCTCGTTCCCACGGTCTCCGTGGGAATGCCTGCTCGGCCGCTCTGCGGCCCGTCGGAACGCAGAGCGTTCGGGACTGCATTCCCACGGAGACCGTGGGAACGATCTCTTGAGTTATTTTTCGATGTTCGATGTTCGATGTTCGATGTTCGAATGAATCGCCGCATGCGCCGCAGCCAATCTCGCCACCGGAACCCGGTAGGGAGAACAGCTGACGTAGTCAAGCCCTACTTCCTGACAAAAGGCAACTGATTTGGGATCTCCGCCATGTTCGCCGCAAATTCCAACCTTCAGTTTTGGCTTAGTTTTTCTTCCGAGTTGAACCGCATGACGAATCAAAAAACCAACTCCATCGACATCCAGCACTACGAAAGGATCTTCGGGGAGGATCTTTTTTTCAAAATAGCTGGGCAAAAATTTTCCAGCGTCATCGCGAGAAAGTCCAAAGGTGGTTTGAGTCAGATCGTTGGTTCCAAACGAAAAGAAATCGGCCTCTTTCGCAACCTGATCCGCTGTCAGCGCGGCTCGGGGAAGTTCGATCATCGTTCCGATGAGATATTCTAAAGTCGCCGATTTTTCCGCCAACACCTGCTGACAAATTTTTTCAGCCTCTTTCCGGAGTAGCGCTAATTCATTCACATGCCCGATTAACGGAATCATGATTTCAGGGATAATTTTGAATTGTTCCTCTTTCACCAACTCACAGGCCACTTCCATAATAGCTCGCACCTGCATGTTGTAAATTTCAGGATAGGTAATCCCCAAACGACAGCCTCGATGCCCCAACATGGGGTTGAATTCGTGTAAGGAATTTAATTTCTTTTGAATTTTCTCAATCGGCATCGATAATTTTTTTGCCACCGTTTCAATCTCTTCTTCGGTGTGAGGGAGAAATTCATGGAGTGGAGGATCGAGTAAACGAATCGTGACAGGAAGCCCTTTCATCTCGCGAAAGATCCCTTTGAAATCTTCTTTTTGCATCGGGAGGATTTTTTTGAGCGCCTTCTCTCGTCCTTGCCGATCTTCGGCTAAAATCATCTCACGAACCGCATCGATCCTCTCATCATCAAAGAACATATGCTCGGTACGACACAACCCAATCCCTTCCGCACCAAATTTCCGGGCAATTCGAGAATCATGCGGCGTATCGGCGTTCGTTCGTACTTTGAGTTGGCGAAACTCATCGACCCAATCCATAAATTTTCCAAAATCTCCGGTGAGCTCGGCATCGATGGTGGAAACTTTTCCTAGAATCACTTCGCCGGTGGAACCATTCAACGTCAAAAAATCCCCTTCGTGGATGACATGATTTCCGACCGACATCTGCTTTTTGGAATAGTTGACCGCAAGATCTCCACAACCGGTGATGCAACATTTTCCCATCCCACGGGCCACGACCGCGGCATGTGAGGTCATCCCACCGCGCGCCGTCAAAATTCCTTCCGCTACATGCATTCCATGAATATCTTCGGGGGAAGTTTCGACGCGAACCAAAATAACTTTGTCCCCCTTTTCGCTGCAATGCTGGGCCTCTTCGGCGGAGAAGACGACTTTCCCTGAAGCTGCCCCTGGCGAAGCAGGCAACCCCTTTGCAATCACCTCTTTTTTGGCCTTGGGATCTAAGGTGGGATGTAAGATCTGATCGAGTTGGGAAGGTTGGACTCGTAACACCGCCGTCTTTTTATCGATCAATCCTTCTTCGAACATATCAACGGCAATTTTCACGGCAGCCTGAGCGGTTCTTTTGCCAGTGCGAGTTTGCAGCATCCAGACCTTATTTTTTTCGATCGTAAACTCAATATCCTGCATGTCGCGATAATGTTTTTCGAGTTTTTGATAGATCTCCACCAACGTCTGATAACACTTGGGCAACACCTCTTCTAGAGAAGGGAGTTGAGATTGATCCCGTTTTTTGGTGGCAAGATTGATCGGTTGAGGGGTTCGAATACCCGCGACGACATCTTCCCCTTGGGCGTTGATAAGGAATTCTCCGAAGAAAACTTTTTCACCGGTGGCAGGATCGCGAGTAAATGCCACTCCTGTCGCACAATCCTCCCCCATATTCCCAAACACCATTGCTTGAACATTGACGGCCGTCCCCCATACTTCAGGAATACCGTGAATTCGGCGATACTCAATCGCTCGCTTATTCATCCACGAACGAAACACCGCCCCAATCGCCCCCCAAAGTTGCTCGCGAGGGTCTTCGGGAAAAGGATTACCGGTCTTCATCAAGACATGCTGTTTAAATTTTTCGACCAACTCTTTCCAATCATCCGCCTTGAGATCGGTATCTAATCTCACTCGTCGCTTTTCTTTCATCTCTTCAATGAGATGTTCAAAATGCTCGCGGTCGACATCGAGGACGACATCAGCATACATCTGAATAAAACGTCGGTAGGAATCATAGCCAAACCGCTCGTCTTTCGAGCGAGCGATGATCCCCTGAACCGTCTCATCGTTTAAGCCTAAATTCAAAACCGTATCCATCATCCCAGGCATACTAGCGCGAGCTCCGGAGCGGATGGAAAGAAGCAACGGCTTTTCAGGATCGCCAAAATGATTTCCCATCAATGCTTCAATTTTGGAAAGATTGGCCTCGACCTCTTCTTTTAATCCGGAAGGGAATTTCTGTTGATTCTGATAAAACGCGGTGCAAACTTCGGTGGTGATGGTGAAACCTGGCGGAACCGGTAGTCCCAAAAGATTCATTTCGGCGAGGTTAGCCCCTTTTCCTCCCAGCAGATCTTTCATATCGCTGCGACCATCTGCTTTGCCGTTGCCGAAAAAATAAACCCACTTTTGAGCCATTATGATATTCTTTCTTCTAAAAATCGTTTCACTTGATCGATATCAATTCTTTCTTGTTGAGTGGAATCCCGATGTCGAATGGTCACCTTTTTGTCCTCTTCGGACTGAAAATCGTAGGTGATACAGAACGGAGTTCCTATTTCATCATGGCGACGATAACGCTTGCCGATACTTCCGACATCATCAAAGTCAGTCGCATACGTTTTTCTTAAATCATGTTCAAGCTTACCGGCCCCCTCGGCCAATTTACGAGAGAGTGGAAAAACCGCTACTTTAATAGGAGCAATCACCGGAGAAAAACGCATCACCACCCGTGTTTCACCATCAATCTCATCTTCAGAATAGGCATCGGATAAAACCATTAGCAAGGTTCGATCGACCCCAAGGGAAGATTCAATCACGGCGGGAACAAATTTTTCTTTGGTCTGATCATCAAAATAACTTAAATCTTTTCCGCTTACCTTAATATGTTGAGAAAGGTCGTAGTTGGAACGATTGGCGATCCCTTCGAGTTCGGAAAAGCCAAACGGAAATTCATATTCTATATCGACACACCCTTTTGCATAATGCGCGAGCTCGTCTTTGGCATGGACTCGCTTCCGAAGCTTATCCCCTTTCACCCCCATCTCTTGAAACCATTGGAACCGTTGATTCACCCAATACTCAAACCACTTCTCCCCTTCCGCTTCATCCGGACGAATAAAAAATTCCATCTCCATCTGTTCGAACTCACGCGATCGGAAGATAAAATTTCGCGGCGTTATCTCATTACGAAAACTTTTCCCAATTTGAGCAATACCGAACGGAATTTTTTGCCGCGAGACAATCTGAACATTTTTAAATTGGGTGAAAATGGATTGGCAGGTTTCGGGCCTTAAGTACGCCTTGGCCGAATCTTCTCGAAGAGCTCCAACATACGTTTCAAACATCAGGTTGAATTGACGGACTTCAGTAAGCTCACCTGGTCCTTTTTTATCGACAGCGCATTGCTGGACGGTGAGAGAAGGCTTTTGCAAACAGGTCAAATTTTCTAAATCATCCGCCCTAAATCTCCCTTTGCAAACTTTGCAATCAATCATGGGGTCCGAAAAACAATCGACGTGCCCGCTCGCTACCCAGGTCTGAGGATGACAGATAATCGAAGTGTCCACCCCGACGACATCATCGCGAAGCCGAACCATTTTTTGCCACCAAAAATTTTTGATATTATTTTTTAAAGCAACCCCAAGTGGTCCGTAATCCCAAAAACCGTTGATTCCGCCATAGATCTCACTCGATTGAAAAATGAAGCCACGACGCTTTGCTAGAGAGATTAACTTTTCCATGATGGAACGAGGCGGTAACACTCGCAAAAAAGGGGTGTCAAGATAAACCTACGGGCCTATACTGAAAGAGTTTATTAAGACGAAGGGACTTGTCCTGAGCGAATAAATTCGTACTCGAATTAATGAGGCGAAGGATTTTTTATTGCGTTTTCTTCACGATTCCATTTAAAAAACTTTATGCGAAAAAAATCCCCCCTTATTTATTCTTTGATCCTCATTTTTATTTTATTTTTGGGATGCAAAAAGCTGGCTCGAAAATCAGCTCCCGGTAGCCAAGATAAAATTCATGCCGTTTCAATCGCTACCAGCGTCGCCGAGAATATTCCCGATATCGTTGAGCTGAAAGGAACATTCTTCCCCTCTCAGCGTCTTGAAGTAAAAAGCGATATGACGGGAAAGGTTCAAGCCCTCTCAGTTTCCGAAGGGCAAAGAGTTTCCTCTGGCGAAGTCTTGGTGAAGATTGATGATGAATCACTCCCATTGCTTTTAGAAAAACAAAAAGCTGAATTGCGTGAAGCCGAGGTGCAACTCGATTACAACAACAAAATCGCTACTGGGACCAATCCTGCCGAAGGTGAGGCGCTAGAAGAACAACCTCTTGAAAATCCCAATGTAGAAGAACCTCCTCCTAACGTTGACGAAGAACCTGCTGAACCAGAAGTTCCCGTTGAGGAGCCTCCCCCGGAAAATATTGAAGAACCCCCTCCCGGGGCTTTTCCTCCTGGTAGGTTGGCCAATCAAGGGGTCACCCCCGAAGCGGCCGAAGGGAAACTTCCTCTAGATCAAGCCAAGGTCGACCGTCTCAGAGCCGAGGTCGCTTTGACAGAAAAACAACTCGCCGGTAGCACCATGCTGGCTACCTTTGAAGGGATGGTCTCCAAAGTGAGGGTTAGTGAAGGGGCTGCTGTAAAACCTGCCGATGTTTTATTGGAAGTGGTTTCGATCCATCCGGTAGAGCTAAATTTGGATGTCCCTTTAGAAGAATCCTCCAAAATGGCCATTGGGTTACAGGCCAAGGTGGTGGTTCCTGATCTAGCCTACGCCAATTATTCAGGTGATATTTCGTATATCTCCCCTGAAATCGACACCGGAAAAAAAACGCTGCAAACCAAAATTAAAATACCCAATCCCGATTTTCGCATTAAAGCTGGCATGCAGGGGATTGCTCAATTATCCGTAAGTGAAAAAACCCATCGTGCTGTATTGATTCCTGGAAGTGCCCTCTTGTCGGAAGGGGATAAAAATTATGTCTATGTGGTGGATGATGACGTCGCGATCAAAACTTCCGTTGAGATCGGCTCTAGCTTTCAGTCAATGGTAGAGGTCAAAAAAGGGGTCAAAGCGGATGAGAGAGTGGTAACCGCGGGGCTCGAGCAGCTAAAGGAGAAAGAAGAATTTATTCGGCAAAGATAATTTAGTTAATTTGAAAAATTTCTTCAGGGGTTAGACTTGCTGTATCTTCTTCAGAAGAGCTCTCATGCAGCAACGATTCAGAAATTAAAATCACCCTCCCCATAATATTCCCATTATGGGGATTGCAGGCCAAATCAAGACCCCGTGTGTCGTGAGATTTTCCGTTAATAAAAAGTTGGAATCTCCTAAAATCCATGAATGAATCTTCCATATCACATTTCATAAAATTTTGACAAGACATCGCGCGTCAAAAGCTCTAAAATCATGTCATCCCACCCTGGATTAAATCCAGAGTGGGATCTATTTTCGACAATAGAAATTTCCTTATGAGGAGTCTAAAACATGTATAAACATATCCTAGTCTGTTTGGATGGTAGCCCCACCGACACCTCTCTCATCAAAGCGGCCACCTATTTTGGAGAAAAGCTAAAAGCCAAACTTCACGGTTTAACCGTCGAAGACATCCTCACATTGGAAGGCCCCCTGATGTATGATATCTCAGGTTCTCTCGCCTTTATTCCCCAGCTCAATTTTTTAGAGGAAACTAGAAAGGCGATGAAAGAAAGAGCAAAAAACATCCTCACCGGTTTTAAACAGGCTTGTGACGAGAAAAATCTCGAGCATGATGAGATCATTGAAGAGGGGATCGTTCACCGAGTGATCTGTGAAAAAGCGGAACTCAATGATCTTACCATCGTGGGACGTCGAGGGCTGAATTATAATCTCGATAAAGAATTATTAGGATCAACCACCGATCGTGTGGTTCGAAAGACACGTGCCCCCATCTTGATCGTGACTCATGATTTCGAAATTTTGAAAAATCCTCTACTGGCTTATGATGGTTCCCACACTTCCAAAAAAGCTCTGACCACAGCGGCTACGCTTTGCTCTGATCTGGATCTGCCGTTGACTGTACTTCATGTCGGTGGTGATGCTGAGACAGGAAACCAAATTCTTAAAGAAGCAAAAGCTTATCTTGATGCATTCTCATTATTGGTCAAATACGAACATGCCGAAGGAAAACCACACGAAGCGGTCCCCCAATATGTCAAACTTCATAACCATGATCTTTTACTGATGGGAGCACGAGGACACAATGCGATTATCGAATTTATTTTAGGCTCGACCACGCAGTATGCGCTGTGGAGTGGACATTGTCATGTATTGGTAAACCGATAAAAATGCGGAATTCGGATTACGGAATGCGGAATATAATATTCAGAATATTTTTGGCTCTGTTATTTTTCATAGCCCCCTCTTCTCTCTTCGCTCTCTCCTATCAATCGCTCGAAAAGGGGCTAGATTATGCGGTGTGGACTTCAAAGGGATCAGACCTTTTCAAACTCCATCTTTTTAAGATTGATCTACATCGATACAAGATCAAAGTATTGAACGCGAGGGATCATCAACTTTATTCGATGACCTCGAAAGAATTTACTGAGAAAAATAAAGCACTTCTCTCATGGAACGCTAATTTTTTTGATGAAAGAAGCCGCCCGCTCGGAGCGGTGCTTCAGGATGGGAAGCTCGTCTCCCATCCGAAACATACTCCGTGGTATGCCGCACTGTTACTCAAAGGGGATGAGGGGAAGATTGAAAAAACTTATCAGCCTTCGGAATTTTTAAAATTCGAAAATGGGCTTCAAGCAGGGCCACGATTAGTTGTTCAAGGAAAACCATTAAAACTCAAACCGGAGATCTCTCCAAAAACCGCCATCGGTTTTGATGAAAAAGGGATCCTCACCCTCATTGTCTCCGAGGGGAGTATTGAAATCAACCAACTCGCTAAAATCCTTTCCACCCCGGTGAAGCAAGGGGGGATAGGTCTAAAATCGGCCTTAAACTTGGATGGCGGGTCATCCACCCAGCTGTATGCCAAGAAGGGGAAATTTGAATTGTGGATCCCAGGTTTAACCAAGGTGCCGATCGCAATGGGTGTATTTAAAAAATAAGTATTTGTGGAGGAAAAATATTATGACGGAATTAAAAGAAAAAAAATGCGTTCCATGCGAAGGAGGAATACCAAAACTTCAAGGGGCGGAAGCCGAAATAATGCTTCATGAGCTGGAGGGATGGAGAATAGAAGGGGAAAAATTACTTAAGACCTTCAAATTTAAAAAATTCATGCAATCGATTGAGTTTGTCAACAAGATGGCGACCATTGCCGAAGGGGAAGGACATCATCCAAATTTTTGTGTCAATTTTAGGGAGGTCGATTTGACGGTCTGGACCCACGCGATTGATGGATTATCGGAAAATGATTTTATTTTAGCAGCGAAAATCGATGAAATCAAAATGTAGAGACAGGAATGATTTTTGAAAAATTATCTCATAAAATTTTTTAAATTAGTTGGTGGCATTTTATTTCTCCTCATCGCTTCATTCACCGGCTTTCTCATCTACGCGCTACGTCCCGGCATTTCCCCGCAACGTTTACCGCATGCTGCGATTCTAAAATTTTCAGATTCTTCTACCCCAACCCAAAACCCCAACACACTCAAGATCGTCACCTATAATATCGGATATGCCTCGGGGATAAAAAACAATAAAAGTCTCCTCTTAAAAGAAGAAGCGGAAAATAACCTAAGAGCAATGGCTGACGTCCTAAAGAAACTTAACCCTGACATTTTATTTCTTCAGGAAGTTGATTTTGACTCAGCACGAACCTTTGGGGTTAACCAGTTCCAATATTTAGCCGATGCGCTCGGAATGCCTTACGGTGCCTACGTCCTAACCTGGAACAAAAAATATGTCGCCTGGCCCTACTGGCCCCCCTCCTTGCATTTCGGGAGAATTGTTTCGGGACAAGGGGTCTTAAGCCGGTATCCGATAACCAAACAGGATCTACTCTATTTTCCAAGACCAGCCTCCAACCCGTTTTGGTATAACTGGTTTTATCTCGACCGCGTGGTGCAACATCTCACCATTGAAATGGGAAACCGAATGATCAAGGCCTATCATGTTCATATCGAGGCCTTTGACCCGAAGGAAAAGGTGAAACAATTGAAAACCCTCACCGAGGTGGTGGTAAAAGACCACGAATCTCGCAGGATCGTGGCAGGAGATTTCAATCTCGCCTCAGCACGAGTTCCCGGTGCCAAAGTAGAAGAAATAGATATCGAAGGGATGTTAAATCAATTTTCTGAAACTACCGGGATGAAAAATGCAGAACCGATCCCTCCCCCGATGAGCATGCCGAGTCATCATCCGGTGAAAAAGATCGATCATATTTTTTATGATCCATCATTCCAACTGATCGAAGCGGGAAATGTTTCGGGTTTACTTGCCAGTGATCATCTTCCGATTTGGGCGACATTGAATTTCATCCCATAATGGGGATGTAATTCATAAATTGCGCCGACCCATTTTTCGGATTATTCTAAGAAGAATGAAAAGGATCATTCTCTCACTTCTTTTTATACTCTTCCCCTTTTTGGCAAACGCCCAAACGGAAACCCAACCCACCGCCTACCTCCTCACCATCGACGGCGCCATTGGCCCCGCCTCCAGTGAATATTTTCGGCAAGGATTGAAAAAGGCCAAAGAACAAAATGCCGAAGTTTTGATTTTGCAACTAGACACTCCCGGCGGGCTCGACACCTCCATGCGAGAGATGATTAAAGCAATTTTGGAATCGCCAATCCCCATTGTCACTTATGTCGCTCCATCGGGATCACGAGCCGCCAGTGCAGGAACCTACATCCTCTACGCTAGCCACATTGCGGCGATGGCCCCTGCCACCAATCTGGGGGCGGCAACCCCGGTTCAAATCGGCGGCCTACCCAAATCACTCCCCGACGAAGCGGATCAGGATGACAAAAAATCGGAAAAGAAAATTTCTCACCCAGCGATGCAAGAGAAAGCGATCAACGATGCCAAGGCCTACATTCGTGGACTTGCAGAATTGCGAGGAAGGAATGCCGAGTGGGGAGTTAGCTCGGTAGCGGAAGCGGCAAGTATTCCAGCGGAAGAGGCTTTAAAACTGGGAGTCATTGATCTGATCGCCAAAGATGTAAAAGAGCTGTTAACTAAAATCGATCAGAAAGAAATCTCGCTCCCCTCGAAAACAAAACTTCTCAAGACCGCTGAGATTTCTATTTATGAATTTCCCATGAGTTGGCAAAATCGTCTTTTGTCGATCATCAGCAATCCGAATATCGCTTATCTTTTATTGATGATCGGAATTTACGGATTAATCTTGGAGTTTTCGCATCCCGGCTATATTCTCCCAGGGGTCGCCGGCGCAATCTGCATACTTTTAGCATTTTACGGTTTACATCTCTTACCGGTGAATTATGCAGGTCTCGCACTGCTCCTTGCCGGAATCGCCATGATGATCGCTGAGGCGTTCGTCCCCAGCTTTGGTGCGCTGGGGATTGGCGGAGTTATTTCATTTTTTATCGGATCGGTAATTTTAGTGGATACTGAAATTGAAGGATTTTCTATCGCCTGGCCATTGATCACTTCGCTGACACTCCTCAGCGCACTGTTCGTAATCGGCATCGTCACCTTGGCGATTCGCGCACGACGCCGACCCGTGGTTAGTGGCTCAGAAGGATTGATCGGCAGCATCGGAGAGGCGATGGAAGATTTTTCTGAGCAAGGCCCCGCCTTTGTTCAAAGTGAAATTTGGCAAGCCCACACTTCAACCCCGCTTAGAAAAGGGGACAAGTTTAAAGTCGTAGGGAGAAATGATTTTATTTTAGAAGTAGAACCGGTCGATCACCCTTCATAGGAGAACTATCATGAATATTCCTGTTTATGCCGTTGCGTTATTCATCTTCATCTTGCTTTCAATGTCCCTTCGCATCTTACGCGAATACGAGCGCGGCGTCGTTTTTCAACTTGGAAGATTCTGGAAGGTCAAAGGGCCTGGGCTGATTCTACTTATTCCCGGAGTTCAATCGATGGTCCGCATTGATCTACGTACTATCACGATGGATGTCCCCACTCAGGATGTCATCTCTCACGATAACGTCTCTGTTAAAGTCAACGCCGTCATCTATTTTCGCGTCATCGATCCTCAAAAAGCGGTGATTCAGGTCGAAAACTATATCCTCGCCAGCTCCCAACTTGCCCAAACCACGCTACGATCGGTCTTGGGACAACATGATTTGGACGAGATGTTAGCAGAACGGGAAAAATTGAATCTCGATATTCAAAAGATCCTCGACAAACAGACTGACGCTTGGGGGATCAAGGTTTCCATCGTAGAAATCAAACGGGTCGATCTGGATGAAAGCATGATCCGCGCCATCGCCAAACAGGCCGAGGCCGAGCGGGTACGCCGCGCCAAGGTAATTCATGCCG
>JBGTGJ010000284.1:0-4349 GCA_041746775.1 bacterium | reverse complement strand
TAACTGATACCAAAAGCAAATCTTCTTTTGTTATGAATCCAAGAGAATAATCCACTAATCTAAACCTAACAGGCGCTGGAAGAGACATTCCACTAGAAAAAATTTTGTCGGATAGAAAAAGGCGCAATTAATTATAGCTTTCTCATTCTTGTACTTGACCTCCCCGCAACCGGGTGATTAGTGTCCTGCCTCGGAAATTGATAATCAACTCGCTGTTTTTACCTCATAAAATTGATAAGGAGAGAGAGAAGTGATGTACCGCTATCGTCTTTTAGCCCCCGGTCCTACCCCTGTGCCTGAATCTGTTTTAACTAAGATGGCTCTGCCCATTCTTCATCATCGCACCGAAGGGTTTGAGAAGGTGGTGGCCGATGTTCGAGAGGGGCTTAAGTGGTTGTATCAAACTAAAAATGAAATTTTGATCTTTGCCTCGAGTGGTACTGGGGCGATGGAAGGTTCTGTCATTAACCTCATGCGGAAAGAAGATACCGCGTTAATCATTGATTCTGGAAAATTCGGAGAACGTTGGTGGAAGATTTGTCAGGCGTATGGATTAAAACATGATGTAATCAAGGTGGAGTGGGGGAAAGCAGTCGATCCAAAAATTGTCGAACAGAAACTTCAAGAAAAAGAATATCGAGTTTTACTGGCGACCGCTTCGGAAACTTCCACTGGTGTTTCTCATCCGATCGAAACTCTCGCGAAGCTCGTCCAAAAAAATCCCAAAACAGCTTTAGTCGTCGATGCCATTACAGCGTTAGGTGTGGTCAATATTCCCACGGATGAATGGGGGATCGATGTCGTCGTTACCGGTTCTCAAAAAGCATTGATGCTTCCCCCCGGACTTGCCTTTGCTTCTTTGAGTAAAAAGGCGATTGAGTTTTGTGAGCAGAGTGACATCCCTAAATTTTATTTTGATTTTAAACGTGAACTTAAATCGATCCAGCAAAATACCACGGCGTGGACCCCGGCAGTTTCTTTAATCATCGGACTACAAGAAGTGCTTCGACTGATGAAAGAGAAGGGGCTCGAGAAAGTCTTTGAGCAACATGCACTCCAAGCCGAAGCGGCTCGAGAAGGGGTCAAAGGGATGGGGCTTAAATTATTTGCGCCGGAATCTCCCTCGACTGCTGTTACTGCCGTCTATTCTCCCGAAGGGATGGATGCAGGAAAAATTGTCAAAGCCCTCAAGAACCAATTCAACATGACCATCGCTGGTGGCCAAGATCAGGCGAAAGGGAAAATTTTTAGAATTGGTCACCTTGGCTATTATGACCCGATGGATATTCTTAATGCATTAACTGCGGTTGAATTTGCTCTCATCCAAAACGGATACAAGTTAACTCCAGGAGTTGGAGTCGGAGCAGCGATGAAAGTATTGATGGGGAGTAACAACTCATGAAAGTTCTAGTCAGTGATAAACTCAGCGAAGAAGGGCTAAAAATTCTCAAAGCTGCGGATGGGCTCCAGGTCGATGTCAAAACCGATCTTCCTCCAGCCGACCTTGAAAAAATTATCGGCGATTATGATGCCTTGATCGTGCGTTCCAGCACCAAGGTGAATGCCTCTCTGCTAGAAAAAGCAAAAAAACTTAAGATTGTCGGGCGAGCCGGTATCGGCGTCGATAACGTCGACTGTCCAGCCGCAAGCAAATTGGGAATTATTGTGGAGAATACTCCGAGTGGGAATGCGACCACGACAGCGGAGCACACTATTGCGATGATGTTTGCCGTTTCCCGAATGATCCCTCAAGCGCATCATTCGATGAAGGATGGTAAGTGGGATAAGAAAAGTTTTGTCGGTCGCGAGCTATGCAATAAAGTTTTAGGAATCGTTGGAGTCGGAAATATTGGAAAGATTGTTGCAGATCGTGCCCTCGGTCTTAAGATGCAAGTGATAGGTTTTGACCCGTTCCTTTCTGCAGAAGCGGCGGCGCAAATGGGGATCGATTTAGTTTCACTTGAGGACCTGTTTAAAAGGTCAGATTATATCTCGGTTCATGTCCCTCTTTCTGAAAAGACCAAAAATCTGATCAATCGTGATTCCTTCGCTCAAATGAAGAAGGGGGTATTTATCCTCAATTGTGCGCGAGGGGGGATTGTCAATGAAAAGGATCTCCTGCAAGCGTTGGAAGAAGGAAAGGTTTCCGGAGCAGCGCTCGATGTTTTCGAGAAAGAGCCTCCTCCTGCCGATTCACAACTTATCAAACATCCGAAAGTGGTTTGCACCCCTCATCTCGGCGCATCGACGGATGAAGCTCAGGTCAATGTGGCGATTGAAGTGGCTGAGCAGATTGTGAATTATTTTAAAACGGGTGAAGTGAAAAATGCAGTCAATTTTCCTAGCATTTCCGCTGAGTTGGCAAAAATACTCAAACCATATCTTTTGCTTGCCGAGAAGATCGGTTTGCTCCAAGGGCAGTTGTCCGAAGGGACTCCGACTCAGATCACGATCGAATATCGCGGTGAAGTGAGTAAATATCCGATTGCGCCAATGACGGTTTGCGTGTTGCGAGGTTTGCTGGATTCGATGCTTGAGAATGTGAATGTCAATTATGTGAATGCCCCGATCATTGCTAAAGAGCGTGGACTCAAGGTGATGGAGTCTAAATCAGAAGAGGCTGAAGATTTTGCCAATCTATTAACCGTGATTTTACAAACCAACAAAGGGAAGCGCTCCGTCTCCGGCACCATTTTCGGAAAAGAGAATCCTCGTATCGTTCGAATCGACAATTTTTATCTCGAAGCGGTTCCGGAAGGGACGATGCTAGTGGTGGGAAATATCGATCGACCGGGGGTTATCGGAAACATCGGAACACTGCTCGGTGAAAATAAAGTCAATATTTCTCGAATGCAACTTGGTCTAGATCGGGAGAGTGGCGAAGCGTTGTCTCTCTATAGTGTCGATGGTCATGTTGAAGGGGAAATTTTAGACAAAATCCGCGCATTGCCCAATATTCTTTCGGTGAAGGAAATTAAATTATAATGTCGAACGTCGTTATCGTCGGTACACAATGGGGAGACGAGGGGAAAGGGAAGATTGTCGATTACTTCACCGGCTATGCCGATGTCGTGGTTCGTTTCCAAGGGGGAAACAATGCCGGACATACGTTGGTGGTCAATAACAAGACTACCATTCTTCACTTAGTCCCGTCCGGTGCGCTTCATCCCAAAAAAGTCTGCGTGATTGGAAATGGGGTCGTGGTTGATCCGAAAGTTCTCGTCGAAGAAATCCAAACTCTCAAAAAAGCTGGTTATCTCAAAAATCCTTCTCTCTTAAGAATCAGTCACCTGGCGCATGTGATTTTGCCGTATCATCGTTTGATTGATCAACTGCGTGAAAAAGATAAGGGAGACGGAAAAATCGGTACCACCGGTCGGGGGATTGGCCCTTGTTACGAAGATAAGGTGGCTCGGCGTGGGATTCGAATGGCCGATTTTATTTCTTCAAAATTATTTCGTGAAAGACTTGAAGAGATTTTGCCCGAACGAAATCGTTACATCGAGCAAGTGCTCGGCGGAACCCCATTTAAGTTAGAAGAGATTTTCTCAGAATATCTTTCTCTCTCCAAAGCGCTTCGTCCCTATATAGGATCCGTCGAAGAGAATTTTCAGCAATGGGAGAAAAATAAAAAACATATCCTCTTCGAAGGGGCGCAAGGAACCAGTCTTGATGTTGATCATGGGACTTACCCATTCGTGACTTCCAGCAATACGGTCGCTGGTTATGCCTCTTGCGGTAGTGGTTTGGGGCCGACACAAATTGATCAGGTGGTTGGAATTTCTAAGGCGTATACCACTCGTGTCGGAAGCGGTCCTTTTCCAACGGAGTTAAAAGACTCCATGGGAGAATACTTGAGAGAAAAAGGGGGAGAGTATGGTGCCACCACCGGCCGTCCGAGGCGTTGTGGCTGGATTGATCTGGTGGTCATCCGTCATGCGAAAATCGTCAATGGGCTGACCTCACTCGTCCTTACCAAAATGGATGTTTTAAGCGGACTTAAAAAGATCAAGCTCTGTACTGGTTACCGGTTGGGGGGGAAGGTGATCAAACAAATCCCATCGACGGTAGAAGATCTTACTAAGGTGAAACCGATCTACGAAGAGATGAATGGTTGGGAAGAGGATTTGACTCAGGTAACTCGCTGGAAACAGTTACCCGTTCGCGCCAAAAAATATGTGGAGAGGATCCAAGATTGGCTCGAAATACCGCTCACCTCGATTTCTGTCGGCCCTTCTCGGCAGCAGCATATTGTTTTAAAAAATCCATTTAAATAAAATTTTATAAGATTTATAATTCGCGGTAGGGGCGGGTGAAACTTTTTGTTTGTTCAAACAAAAAGTTTCACC
>JBGTGJ010000283.1:0-17669 GCA_041746775.1 bacterium | reverse complement strand
GGTCAATCGAAAGCGCATTGACGCAGCTCACTCCAACCCCGTGCAATCCACCGCTGACTTTATAGGCGCTGTGTTCGAACTTTCCACCGGCATGCAACTTGGTCATCACGACCTCGGCCGCGGAAACCTTTTCAGTGGAATGCATGTCGACGGGGATGCCACGCCCGTTATCTTCGACGGTGATGGAATTATCGGTGTGGACCACCACTTTGATCTCATCACAATGCCCCGCCAACGCCTCATCGATGGAATTGTCCACGACTTCGTAGACGAGATGGTGGAGCCCAGAGGAACCAGTCGACCCAATATACATCGCCGGTCGTTTGCGAACGGCATCTAACCCCTCCAAAACTTTGATCGAACTAGCATCATAGACGGCACTAGCCGCCGCTTGTTTATTTGCAACTGACAATGATTTTTCCTCCGTTTTATTGCTGATCCCCTCTTCATGAGACTTTGCAGAATTCTACACCTTTACGTTGAAAAAAAGTAGGGATGAGAGTGATCGAACTAACATAGGGATTGAGGATTTGTAAAGCTGGGGAGTGGTAAAATTTAATGAAAAAATCTGTATTTAGTTCACCTCTTGGATCGCACCTACTTGAACCCGGAACGTCTTCGCCTTCAGTGGTCCATATGCCCCCTGCTGGGTGGTGGTAAGGATGGTTTGCGCCTTCAGGTCGCCGAGGAGCTCCAAGAGGAGATGTTGGTGATGAGGGTCGAGTTCACTTCCGAGATCATCCAAGAGAAAGATCGGGGATTTTTGATGTTGGAGTTGGAAAAGATCGGCCTCCGCCAATTTCAATGCAATGACCAAAAGTCGCTGCTGCCCTTGGGAGGCGATCTCGCGGACTGGGTGGTTTTCGAATTGAACGGTGAAGTCGTCGCGATGTGGTCCCAAGATAGTCCTTCGCTGTCGAGCCTCCTCCGGAGCGGTTTCTTGGAGTGCCTGTAAAAGGTTTTCCGAATGGCGCGGAATAATATTCCACAACTTTCCTTCCCAAGAGGGACGCAACTTCCACTGATTTCCGCTCAGCTCAGAAAATCTCTTCTCCCAAAGTGGCGTCAGTTCCGCCAAATATTCCTCCCGCATTCGCATTACTTCCAAGGCATGCTCAGCCCACTGCTGATTATACGTCTCCAATAATTCATCTCTCCTCCCCCACCCCAACTGTTGGTTCCGCTGAGCCAAGATTCTTTGATAACGTGAGAGCCACTTCGCATACATCGGCTGGTGGAGGGAGATCGCATGATCGAAATAGCGGCGGCGCACGGTCGTTGATCCGCGAAACAGGGTGGTGGAATCGGGGGTAAAGACGAGAGCGCGGATTGATTCATGTAGAGTGGCTCGCTTGGTCAGCTCTTTTCCTTGAAATAAAATTTTCTTTTCATCAGTTGAAAGAGAGATTTCCAATCGATAAGTGAGATCTTCGTGAATCAGAGAGCTGTGGATTCGAGCAGCGGTCTCTCCGTGGCGGATCAGACTTTCCTGTTCCAAGGTTCGAAATGATTTGAGGTTGGCGCAATAATAGACTGCTTCTAAGAGATTGGTCTTCCCCTGAGCATTGTCCCCTTCTAGGACATTGAGTCCCGGAGAGAGCTCCCAGTGAAGTTCTTGGATATTTCTAAAATTCTGAATGGAAAGAGATTGAACCGGCATTATAACCGCATCGGCATGACCAAACTTAAGAACCCCTTATCGATCTCGGAATGAATCAGGCATGGGCTCACCTCATCTTTAAGTTCCAAGTTAAGAATTTCATCCTCGATCACCGAGAGGATATCTAAAAAATAACGATAATTGAAACCAACCTCGAGCGGCCTCCCCTTATACTGAACTTCTACCTCTTCCCGAGCCTCTCCCAAATCGGGATTAGAGCACATCAGCTCCAACTGACCACCGCGAAACGCCATCTTCACACCCCGATGATGCTCCTGACTCAGCAAAGAAACTCGGCGCAAGGCGGCTAAGAGGGCGGCGCGAGGAAGTGTGGCGATACAGTCGTTCTTTTTTGGAATCACCTGGCGATAGTCAGGGAATTGCCCTTCCAATAATCGAATAAAAAGAGTGACCGGCCCTTTTTTCACCATGACATTTCTCCCTTCAATCGAAAGCGGGATTGTCCCCTCTTCCCCATCCAGTAATTTTTGTAACTCCAGCACCCCTTTTCGCGGAATCAAGACCCCTTTGGGAAGCGGTACTGGTTGCGTCATCTCCTGCTCTTCCCAACTCAATCGATGCCCATCGGTCGCCACCATGCGGAGTTTTTTCTCCGAAACCCCTTCGAGATAAACACCATTGAGATTCAATTTTGTATCGTCGTTCGAAACCGAAAAGAGGGTCTTTTCGATCATCTTTTTGAGCGGGATCGCGTCCAAGGTTAAGGTATTTTTGGGGCTCATCACTGGCATCGAGGGGAATTCTTGTGGAGGGAGGCCGACCATTTTAAATTTGGAGGTTCCGGCGAAGATTTCGAGCCAGGTATCTTTCGTGCGTTGGATGGTAATATGCTCGGCGCTCAATTCCTTGGCGATCTCATAGAGATTTTTTGCGGGGATGGCGATCTCGCCGGGAGTTTTTACTTTTGCTGGGATCTCGACGGTGATTCCTACCTCTAAATCGGTGGCACTCAGCACCACCTGATTTTCAGTGGCAACCAGTAGTGCGTTGGAAAGGATTGGCTTGGTTGATTTTTTCTCAACGACATGTTGGGTCCAATAAAGCCCTTTCTTCAGATCTTCTCTGGCGATAATGATTTCCATTTCAAAACTCCTTTTCCACAGATATGAACCACATTCCTAATTCTTTAAGAGATATATATTAATATTCACTAACACTAATAGAGGGTGTGAATAGGTGGATAATTAAACAAACGCTCTATTTAAAAGCGAAATTTGTTTTCGATGCCTTGGGAGAATTTTGTGGGTAGAGATGACCAAATGGGGAAAAACAGTTATCCACAAACTATCCGCACCGATGTCCCAAATTTCATTCACACCTTACCTACTCAAATAACAACCAAGTCAAAAGACCTCTCTTCTGGAACGGCTTTCTGAAAAGTGATCACCTTTGTGCATTTTAAAACATCACTTTTCAGTGCTTTTGAAAATCTGGCACGGGAGGATTTTGCTTATCCACTAACCACTTCTCTTAAACACTTTCAATCTGCAAAATCTTTTCTAAGGAAGAAATCTCTTGTTGGAGAGGGATATTTTCTACGAGGAGTCTTTCGATCTTCTGGACGGCGTGAACCACGGTGGAGTGATCCTTGCCGCCAAACTTCATTCCCAATTCTGGGAAACTAGAACCGACATGCTTGCGACAGAGATACATCGCAATCTGACGTGGTCCGGTCAAAGTCTTGAGACGTCGAGGGGATTTGAGGTCGCTCACCTTGATATTGTAGTGTTCCGCCACTAATTTTTGGATCGATTCAACATTAAGGTGTTGCGAACGATCGGGAATAATATTTTTCAAAACATCTTTAGCCATCTCTAGTGAGATCGGATTTTTAGAAAGAGAGGCAAAGGCACTCAGTCGGATGAGCGAACCTTCTAGCTCACGAACGTTACTGCGAATGTGGGTCGCCAAAAACATTGCCACTTCGTCTGGAAGATGGACTTTATCCTCTTCCGCCTTATGTTTGAGAATCGCCACCCGGGTTTCAGTATCGGGAGGTTGAATATCGGCGATTAATCCCCACTCAAAACGGGAGCGAAGTCGCTCTTCTAATTGCGGAATGTCTTTAGGGAACCGATCGGAGGTGAGCACCACCTGTCTTCGCGATTCATAGAGAAAATTGAAGGTATGAAAAAACTCCTCCTGAGTCCGCTCTTTTCCCGCGATGAACTGAATGTCGTCGATCAGCAAGACATCGCACAGCTCACGGTATTTTTTTCTAAACTCAAACATCTTTTCGTAACGGATGCTGGTAATGAGTTCGTTAGTAAAATGTTCCGCGTGCAGATACAGCACCTTGAGTTTGGGTTGAGTGCGACAAATTTCTAATCCAACCGCATTGAGCAAGTGGGTTTTTCCTAGACCGACCCCTCCGTAGATAAAAAGCGGATTGTAGGCCAAGGCCGGTAGATTGGCGACCGCCCGAGAGGCAGCATGGGCAAATTGATTGGAAGAGCCGACGACAAAAGTTTCAAACGTGTATCTTGGATTTAACCCATCGGCTGATTTCTTTGCCGCTGAAATCGTTGGTGTTGGTTCAACTGGTTCCGAAGGGACCGGATGCCTTTCGGGAGCTGAAGTATCTTCGGCTGCGATTTTGAAAGTGATTTGATGCTCTTCTCCCGTAATTTTGAAGAGCTCATACTTGATCAGGTCGAGATAGTTTTCGGTAATCCAATCACGGATAAACTTATTGGGGACTTCAATTAAAAGCTGGGAATCTTGAGGAGTATGGAAGGTCGCCGGCTTGATCCAGTTGTTGTAATTGAGACCGCTGATCTTGGTCTGAAGGGAGGCGATGACTTTTTGAATGACGTCGTTCATGAAAAGATCAAATCCTTCGCGTTCAAAGAGAAATCACTTATCCACACACTTATCCACCCCTGGGGACAACCAGAAATATATAAAGATAACAATAAGTTATGAAAAGTTAACCACAGGAAGACCCCATGAAATCACACGGTGCGTCAACAATGGTCAGTGGAAAGGGGTGTCAGGGAATTGTGGGTGAAGAGGGTAAAAATAGCGCGCTTCGAAAAAAACTTTTGTCATTTTGTCTTCCAAACTTAAGTAAAACAAATTTTTATTGCTGAAGAATTCTTATCGACAGGAATCTTCATTAGGGTGTCAAAATGAGAAAAGATTTTTTCTCAAACTAAAGTCACTTAGCCTCCCTTAATAAACCTTTCCAAATTTTCAAGGAACTTAGTGAAGAGTGCCGTGGTAACCGCTGAGAAAAAAAGAAAATCATCGACACTTTTCGAAACAGGGGAACGCATTTAGATTTCTTGAGTTCGTTTGGCAAGATTTTTTTCTGAAAAAAATTTATCCACAGTGCTTGACAGAATTTTTTTGCCGTTGACTTCGAGGTTTAATAATGGTTTTCAGCCGTCCCGATTAAGATCAATGACTTCCAAGATTTTTTTTAGAGGTGATGTTGCATGAAACGAACTTTTCAACCAAGTAATCTTAAAGCCAAACGAAAACATGGATTCCGAAAGCGCATGGAGACAACCGCAGGACAAGCGGTGATAAAAAGTCGCCGCGCCAAGGGGAGAAAACGGCTCGCTAAAAAGGTGTATCAAAAATAAAACCATGCCCCCATGCCGACAAAAATTTCCTCGTCGCGTTCGCATCTCTCATCCTGAAGAATTTCATACCTTGCTGAAAAGACCAACCGCCGGGTCAACCCCTTCTCTTGCGATCAAAAAAAGAAATAGTGCTTTAGGGACAGCCCGCCTCGGGATTGTGGTTCCAAAAAAAAAATTCCTCTTGCAGTGGAGAGGAATTATTTGAAACGGATGGCACGAGAGGTATTTAGAAAGGTCCGCGCTCAACTTCCTAACCAAGACTTTTTAGTTTGCTTTCGGGAGACAGCGAGGGTACAGGAGCCACGAGAATTAATTTGCCAGCTAGAGAAGTTATTTCAAGCTTTTATACTTCCGAAATAATTCTAAATCCATGAGCTCTAGATTTTTTTCCAAACCGATAGAAGGGGGTTGGGTTCATCAAGTTGCGCTTGCGGCGATTCGGGGATATCAAAAATATCTTTCTCCCACACTTCCTCCTCGCTGTCGTTTCCATCCCAGTTGCTCCCAATATGCCGAAGGATGTTTTAAGGGGTATTCAGTCCTTCGAGCAACCTGGTTAGTGATGAAGAGATTATTAAAATGCCACCCCTTACATCCCGGTGGAGTTGACCCTGTTCCGGTGCACGATTAATTATGGAAAAACGCCCTCTCATTGCCGTTGCTTTAAGCGCACTTATCTTGGTGGTGTATTATGGGGTATTTTACAAACCGCCCGTTCCACCTCCGTCAACCCAGGTCATTTCGAAACCGGAGACCACGACTAGTTTGATGACTCCCGTGGAGACCCGAGGCTCAAGCGCTGAAACCTCTCCTTCGAAGCCGGAAATTCTTCTTCCCCAAATAACCACCCCCGTAGAAACCCCACTGATCCACTCCGAGATTTCCTCCAAAGGGGGCCTACCTTTTCAATGGCTGCTAAAAAAATACTTTGTGAAACCGGATCAAAAAGGGGGAAATGTCGATCTGCTGAAGGATGGACTTGCGAAAACACCGCTGCAACTTTTCCTCTTGCCTGACCAACCTCCTATTTCCATCAGTTATCCACCACCCGAAGCGAAGGAGATGGTATTCCAGTATCGTGGTGATACCTCCACTTTGGGGGTCGAGCAACAACTCGACTTCTCGGAGAAAGATTATACCCTCAAGGTTGCACTTCGAATCCAAAATAAAGGGGGAGCACCGCAAGCCGTCCGACCAGGAATCCGAATCGAACTTGAACAGACTCAAGAGTCCTCTAAAGGGTTTTTTGTCTTCAAAGAGCAGACCCACTACAAAACCCCTTTGTATCGCATTGGTAC
Source organism: bacterium (assembly GCA_041746775.1). GTDB lineage: Bacteria > UBA10199 > UBA10199 > DSSB01 > DSSB01 > JBGTGJ01. The sequence goes on along the minus strand of JBGTGJ010000283.1, from coordinate 11,100 downwards.
TAAGATTCGTCATCTCACCAATGTGAAAAAAATGGGGGCTTACCAGGAAGAACAAGGGGAGATTGTGTGGGCAGGGATAGAAGATCAGTATTTTTTCCGTCTCATGGTGGCGCGAAATCTGTCCCCTCATAATCGTGTCTCTTATGGGAGCCGAGATGGGAAAGTATTTTCTGATCTGCAGTACGCCAACGATCTCTTGAGTCCAGGGCAAATCAAGGAATATGAATTTTTACTCTATCTCGGGCCAAAAGATCCCGGGCTATTGGCGAAGGTCGGAAACGTTCAGTTGGACAAGGCGATCGATTATGGCTGGTTTGGATTTCTGGCGCTTCCTATCCTACATCTATTAAAATTCTTTGAATCGTTCCTCAAAAATTGGGGTTTGGCGATTATTGCCCTCACGCTTCTGATCAAATTAATTTTAAATCCCCTTACCCGAAAATCGATGAAATCGATGAAGGGGATGCAAGAGCTACAACCTCAACTGCAGAAAGTTCGGGAAAAGTATAAAGATGATCGAGAGCGCCTCAACCTCGAAACAATGAATCTGTTCCGCGCCCACAAGGTCAATCCGATGGGGGGATGCCTTCCGATGCTGCTACAGATGCCGATCTACATTGCCCTCTATAAAGTGCTCTACAATGCGACCGAGCTTTATCACGCCCCCTTCTTTGGTTTTTATCACGATCTTTCCGCCCCTGATCCTTATTTTATTTTTCCGATCCTTTTGGGGATCTTCATGGTTCTACAACAAAAACTCACCCCGTCGGTCGGGGATCCGGCGCAGGCCAAGATGATGATGATCATGCCGGTGGTCTTTTCTCTCTTCATGCTATTTCTTCCTTTGGGATTGGTTCTTTATATCTTTGTCAACACCCTGGTTACGGTGCTGCAACAGTGGATGCATCAGAAGGATATTTCCGTGCTGGGGTGGTTTAAGGGGAAAATGGCTAATAGGGCTTGAAAATAGGTCCGAATCGGGATTTATTTTCATCTATGTCTTCTAATGATTTTTCTACTGATACTATCGTCGCTCTTGCTACCCCATCCGGAATAGGGGGGGTGGGAATGATTCGAATCAGCGGACCCAAATCCCCCGAAATCTTAAAGAGAATTTGGAGCGCGAAAAATAGCGATTTTCCTAAATCTCACCAATTATTCTTAGGTGATTTCACCGACCCTCAAAATCAAGAAAAATTAGACAGCGGCCTGGCGGTTTACATGAAGGCCCCGCGCTCCTTTACCGGAGAAGAGGTGGTGGAGTTTCATCTTCATGGCGGCCCCTATTTACTCAATCGGGCATTGGAAATTCTACTTCGCGAAGGATTGCGTCTGGCAGAACCAGGGGAATTTACCCGTCGAGCGTTCCTCAATGGGAAAATCGATCTGCTCCAGGCGGAGGGGATTTCCGAGATGATTCACGCCAATAGCGAAGCGGCATTGCGAAATGCAAAGTCGCAGCTCGAGGGGAGAATTTCCTCTGAAGTTGAAAAAGGGAAAGACCAGCTCCTCCACCTCCTTGCACAGGTCGAGGCGGCGATCGATTTTCCCGATGAGGATATCGAGATCGCCCCTCCGGATTATCTTTTGGAAAAAATAAATCCACTTGAGCAGCTTTTGAAAAATTGGCTGGATAAATTCCAGATTGGCCGCTTGCTGCGCGAAGGGGTAAAGGTGGCATTAGTCGGTCGTCCGAACGTCGGGAAGTCGAGCTTGCTCAATCGATTATTGGGGGAGGATAGAGCGATCGTTCACCACAAGCCTGGGACGACTCGAGATGTTGTGGAGGGGATGTTTTCTATTCAAGGGGTGGCCTTCCAACTCTTGGACACGGCCGGAATTCGTGAGGGGGAAGACGAAGTAGAGCAGGAAGGGATTCTGCGCTCCAAACGAGCGATTCAGAGTGCTGATTTGACGTTGTGGGTATTGGATGCCGCTTCACCACTGACCTCGGAAGACCATTCGGTCCTCGCTTCATTAGGGGAGAAAGTACTGACGGTTTTTAATAAAACCGACTTGGGGAGCTGTGTGGAAACTCTCCCTGAAGATTGGATTTTACAGATGAAGGCTCGACCGATCGCTGCCGTTCGAATCTCAGCGCGAAACGGGGATGGGTTAGAAAATCTGCGAGAAATGATGCTGCAGTCGGCTGGATTAGGAGCAATCGAACACTTGTCTCACGCCTATCTCAACAATGCGAGACATCGTGAAGCATTGCGTGGGGCGTTGGAGGCTTTGACGCGGGGGAAGGATTCTCTAAATTCTAAAATCTCTTTTGAATGCCTCGCTGCTGATCTTCGCGAAGCAACCGATGCTTTGGAAAGTTTGCTTGGAAAGATCAGCAGCGAGGATATTCTGGGGAAAATCTTTTCTACTTTCTGTATCGGAAAGTAACTTAAAACCCCTTCACTTTGGCGGCCTTCTTATAAAGATGGCCAGTCACGAACCATCCCAACAGAATTGCTCCTAACAGATAGAAAATGCTCCCCGAACTCCAAGTGTTGTGCGAATTGAGCATCGTCCAGACCAGCGGTACCGATAAGTAGGTGTTTTGTTTCGAACGAAGCCCCGCCATGGCGACGAGCGCAGGATCAGGAGCGGTTCCATTCTTCACGGCCGTAATGATCTGCTTTTGTGCCGGCCAGATACGGAACCAAACGTTGAAGGCCATGATCGTTCCCAGCATCGCTCCGGTATGAATGACATAACCGCGATAACCAAAACCGGCCCAATGTCCAAAGAGATAGATGGTTGCTGCGATGAGGAGAAATCCTACGACTACCGCTGCCTTCATATTCGCCTTCCCCACTGTTTTTAAAAGGATGTCGTAAATAAAGGGGGCAATAAAAACAATCGCGATCATCACAAATGCAGCAGGAGACCAACCACGTGAAGGATCATCAAAGAGCGCGCCACCATGATAAAAGATTAAGAGCATCAGAAGAACACCGCTAATCCACGTGAAAGCGGCCCCCCAACGGAACCAGTAAAGGGCTCGGGGCATGAGTTCAGGTACAACCTTCTTTTTAGCATCGGCATCGAGAGTCGGAGCAAAGGCGCTGTTGACGAAGTTGAAGAAATAAAGCAGCCCGATCCATAAAATGCCAGCGACAACGTGAAGCCAGCGAAAGAGTGATTGTAGGATGTCGGAAACTTGCATGGTCAACCTCCTTGAGGTGGTGAAATAGGATTAGATGGATGAGAGATGTCGGAATGTTAATGACGCAGCGTTAATTTTCAAGAAAAATTTCCACGAAGATCCATTTTCCTCAATTGCCGCGCTCGATGTCTCAATCGAACCATCGTTCCACGAAATTCCTGCGTCAATTTGGAAATCGATTTATCATCCTTTAATTCATTGAAGGTAAGAGAGCGTGGCACCCCCCAATTCATGACTACCTTGCTCGGAAAGATGAGCGGAACCTTGGGAAGAATAAAAAATGGATAATGAAGGTAGGGCTTGATAAATTTTTCAACTAACCAAGGTTGATTTACCACCCAAAACTTGACGGTGTAATCGACCCCGTCGTGTCCCACGGGAACGACATGGATTCTTTTGGCCCCTGTCTCTTGTAAAAATTCCCGCGCGATGTGCAAAAACCCTTTGTGAAATTTGACGACGTAATCTTGTTTGAGATAACGTTTAATAAATTCCATCCCCTCCGGAAAAATCAAAACATGATTTTTTTTAAGCGCCTCTTTCCCCGCCTCAACACTCACCGGAAGACATTGCCCCATGCGAAAGATTTCTCGGATTAAAGGTAAACGAAAAGCCTCTTTGTAAACCAGAGTTCTTAAGATTCCAAGTTGATGCAAGTGAAAGAAATAATGGATCAAGACTACTTCGAGAGTATTGGCGTGGTTACTAATGAAAATAACAGGCTCTTTTTTAGCTACCTGGATAACCTCTTTGGTGTGCCCAACATGTTCGGTTTTAAAATAAAAATCGTGAAGTAGTCGAGTCCAGGGAATGCTCCATCGATATAATTTTTCTTCCAGAGGTTTATCATCATAATCAAATGAGAGAAGTTTTTTGATTTGATGAGGGAATTCTGAAACAGAAGGAAATGGAAATACGGAATCTAAAATTTTCTTTGGAGAGAGCAGGGCTTCGAAAGTTTTAGAAAAGTTTTGCATAGGATGAAAAAAATTTCGAATAGCGCATGCTAGATTTCTCAGATCATTTTATCAATCTTTTTTGCGGATATATTTTACAAATCTAGTCGCGCTGAAATCGCTTGATTTCCTGTGAGTTCCATAGTCTTTGGAAACTGAAAATATCTAGGCGTATAGCTCAGTTGGTTAGAGCGCTGCGTTCACATCGCAGAGGTCTGCGGTTCAAGTCCGCATACGCCTACATTTTTAAATTAAGAAACACTGCGTTAAATGGCGTCTCATCCTAACTCCTCCATTATTTTAAAAAAACTTCGCAAACTCTATCCTAATGCCACTTGCGGATTAAATTACTCCAGCCCGTTTGAACTACTTGTCGCCACGATCCTCTCCGCTCAATGCACCGATAAACGGGTCAATCTCATCACTCCGGAACTTTTTAAAAAAGCCAACACCCCAATTAAAATGATGAAGTTAGGAGAAACGGAATTAAAGAAATCGATCCAGAGTTGTGGCTTCTATCACAACAAAGGGAAAAACATCTTGGCAACCTCCAAATTGTTACTAGAAAAGCATCATGGTGAGGTTCCGGCAGACTTTGAGGCGCTCACAGAACTTCCTGGAGTAGGGAGGAAGACAGCGAATGTGGTGATGGCGAATGCCTTTCAAGTCCCTTCGATTGCGGTGGACACCCACGTCTTTCGAGTCTCTCGTCGGCTCGGTATGGCCAAAGGAAAAAATCCGCATGAAGTGGAGTTTGAATTACAAAAAGCGATTCCGCGCCGACATTGGAGTGAGGCGCATCATTTGTTTATCTACCATGGAAGAAGTCTTTGCCGAGCTCGCAATCCACTTTGCGAGAAGTGTCCACTCACCCCCCATTGTCTCTATTATCAGCAGGTTGTTTCCAAAAACCTAAAATCCAAACATTAATTTGACGATTCCCGCGGGACCTAACGCGACAAAGATATCTCGATAACGGTTGGCGATCGCGATATTTCGAATCTCCCCTTCTAATGAGACTTCGTGGATCTTGGTTGGGTTGGAAGGATTGCTGAGGTTAAAGATCGCTAGAACATTAGGTTGGATGGACGTGAACAGGTAAAGATCATCCTGGGTCAGTGCAGGTTTTGGGGCTCGAATCCCTTCCACCGACGGAATGGCGGAGAGGTTGGGGATGGTACCGTACTCCTGCAACTTACCATTGATAATACCAAAAACCTTGATCAAGGCGATTCGTGTCAGTGAGTTAAGGAAAGAGACGAAAACGATATCTTCCTGTTTAGAAAGCACGACTCGATCGGCGATCCAACCAGGGGCATTGAGTTTCATCTGCGAGACAATCTGTTTTGTCTCCAAATCGAGTGCAATGATCCCCCCTTCGCCGGCAGCGATGTAGGCGGTTTTTCCAGTCTGATTAAGAGTAACGTCTCTGACTACAGGGATGGGGAAATAAGGGGCAGACTGAAATGAAGTAAGATTGAGAACCGCTGCGGCTGACTGAGTGGCAAGCTTGTCGAGTATCAAAACTCCCCCTCCAGGGGCTGTCGGAGTGTTTCCCGAAAGTCCAAGGATCATCCGGAGTGAGTTAGCGGTGGCCTTTGCAAATACCGCAATTCCCCTTAAACGACTTTGCGGACTGATCTTTTCTAGAAAAGGGGAAGAGATCTCCATCTGCACACTCTCCCCTTCTAGCCCGCTTAGCAAACCAAGCTGTGCCTCCCCCCTTTTTCCCCCTTTGGGATCGGTTTTCTCCAGCCTAAAGAGCACTGGATGAAACGGACTATTAGGGACAATTTTCCCTGAAACCGGATAACTCGTTGATACACCTCGAAGTGATTGTCGAATCTCCAACTGCGCTAAATCCACAATTGCCAGAGAACCCCCCTGCGTGGTCCCTTCGTCTCCTGCTAAAAATTTATCCCCTTGTTCTGGGGTGCTGAGCCAGGCGGCACTCACCATTCCAAAAAGATTTCGAATCGAAGTGGCGTTGTAAGAAGTTGCAGGTTCCCCTTGTGGTTGGAGCTGTATGACCTTGAGTTGAGCCGCTTCTTCGGCCACAACAATTAATTGGTTGTCGAGTAGCCCGGTTTCTAAATCAAATAACGGTAGCAGGTTTTTTGCCGATTCCCCTTGAAGAGGGATTTCTTTGAAGGTCCTAAGATCCGCGAGACGCAGTTCCACCCCATTTTTTCCGACGATGCTAACAATCCCTTTGCCCTGGTTCGGGATCACGGTGGCACGTTCGATGGGAGCCACTTCGGAAAAACTAATTCGATGCTCTGACCCCAAACGACCGCTGGCATCGAGCTCAAAGATTCTTAAGGCGTAATCTTTTCTCCCTTGTTGCGATCGGTCTTGTCCAATCGAGGTGAGCAGAAAATTTTTATTGTCGACCTGATAGTGAGATAAGCTGGTGATGGAACCACCTGAAGGGACTGAGGCGATGAGATTTCCGGAAGGGTATTCAAGTAAATGAATACTGGTTTCATCCGCGACATAGAGAAGTCGATCTGCAAAGGCGAGATAGAGGGGATTTTTAAGTCCTGTTCCAATCGAAGATTTGAGTTTGGGGTGAGTTGGGTCACTTAAATTCCAAAGCTCGATATGATCTGGCAATAGCGCAAAGATATAAGGACTCCCTTGCCAATCGAATGGGACGACCCGACGAATCTTGCTTCCAAGCATGAGGAGTTCGGTCTTTTTATTTCCACTGACTGGATCTGAGTCTAAAACCGACCAATTCCCTTCAGGAGTTTGAATAAACAGACTACTTTTGCCGTTCGGATAGAGTATCGGAAAAAATTGTGCGATCGGTTGTTTCAAAGGAATTTTAGTGAGGAGGGAAAACTTGGCGTCAAAGATCAAGATCTCCGAACTACGTGCCGCCACCCATTTATCCCCCATATGGTCCACACCAATCCACCCGCCCCCCATTTTTTTGATGAAATAAAGCTTAGCGGGATACACATTGACTTGAAGGTCTTTGGCCTGAGTCAAATTCCCCGCGGAGACCTGCAGCCGAAGCAAGAATGCGGTCGGTGCGTCCAAATTCCCGATCTCGACTTGTGCTTTAAGAACAGCGGGGTTGGTAATCTTCATTTTATCCGCAGGACCTGACACTACCTGCCATTGATATTTCACGGGGGCGGTTCCGGTATATTTAACCTCGGCATTCGCAAGCGTGAGCGTCGTCCCTTCGGCGGTCTGAATCGGAGCTCCCAATTCGATGGGAAGAGAGAGTTGAGTTTCTGGTGTGGGAGCTGGTGCAGCAGGAGGGGTTGGTTTCGTTTCCACAGGGTAAGCCAGTTTGGCGGCTGGAGCGGTCTCAGGTGCTTTTGTAGGAGCCGCTGCATTGGGTGGATTGCTATTAGTCCCGTTAGGAATTGGAGGAAATTTTTTAATCTGTGAAAACAGATTAGTTGAAAAAAAGAGCATCGAAGTCAGAGAAAGTAATAAAATTCCTTTCCTCAAACATTTTCCTGGCACGGATCTCATGGTTTTTTCTCTCCTAAATTTTATTGCGAAGCATATGTTTAGCCGTGATGAACTCATGACACCATAAAACATGGTGGGTCGTGACAACCAGAAAAAAGTGTAGAGAATATAAAAATGGTAGGATTTTAGGCTTTTTCGGTGGCGGCCAAGAGGCGCGCTTGGGCTCGGGCTTGTTGTTGGAGAAGGTGGTTAAACTGCTCTGCATCAACTCCCCCTTGTGCCAATTGCTTTTCGACTTCATCGAGCGCTTGTTTGGCGTGGGTGGCTGAAATCTCTTCGGCAGGCTCAACTTTATCGGCAAAAACATAGACCGTCTCGTTGAACACTTCCATAAATCCCCCTTCGATCACAAAGGAGGCCCGCTTTCCTTGCTGCTTATAAAAGAGACGACCGATATCCAGCGGGGTGACGTAGTGGGCATGCCCCGGCAGGATGCCGAATTCTCCTTTGGGGCCGACGGCATAGACCTCTTCAGCGTTGTCGCTGACGATCTGTTGATAGGGGGTGACGAGTTCGATTTTCATAGTTCTATTTTCGATTCAAAAAATTAAGCCGCCAACTTCTGTGCCTTGGCTAAAGCTTCTTCGATCGTTCCAACTAAATAGAATGCTTGTTCTGGAATATCGTCGTGTTTTCCATCCATAATCTCTTTGAATCCTTTGATGGTATCTTTCAGTTCCACATATTTCCCTTCGAGACCGGTAAATTGGGCGGCGACGAAGAAAGGTTGAGAGAGAAATCGCTGTATCTTTCTCGCTCGAGCGACGACCAATTTATCTTCTTCCGATAATTCATCCATTCCCAAGATGGCGATAATGTCTTGGAGGTCTTTGTATTTTTGCAACAGCTGCTGAATGGCACGGGCAACTTGGTAATGTTCTTGTCCAATCACCTGAGGATCTAGGATTCGTGAAGTCGAATCGAGTGGATCGACGGCGGGATAAATTCCCAATTCGGCAATCTGACGAGAAAGAACGGTGGTTGCATCTAAGTGGGCGAAAGTCGTTGCTGGTGCCGGGTCAGTCAAGTCATCGGCTGGGACGTAGATCGCTTGAACGGAGGTGATCGAACCGTTGGTGGTCGAGGTGATTCTCTCCTGCAATTCTCCCAAGTCGGTGGCTAAGGTCGGTTGATATCCGACGGCTGAGGGGATTCGTCCTAATAGCGCGGAGACTTCAGCCCCTGCCTGGGTGAAACGGAAGATGTTATCGATGAAGAGCAAGACGTCTTGGTTTTCTTCGTCTCGGAAATATTCCGCGACCGTCAGTGCGGAAAGTGCGACACGAGCACGAGCTCCTGGTGGTTCGTTCATCTGTCCGTAGATCAGTGAAGTCTTATTGATAACCCCTGACTCCTTCATTTCACGCCACAGGTCGTTTCCTTCACGGGTTCGCTCTCCCACTCCACCAAATACCGAATAACCACCGTGTTTCAGGGCGACGTTGTTGATCAGTTCCATGATCAACACGGTCTTACCGACTCCGGCGCCGCCGAATAATCCAATTTTTCCCCCTTTAGAATAAGGGGCGAGGAGGTCGATGACTTTGATTCCGGTTTCAAACATCTGAACTTGAGTCGATTGATTGACAAACGCAGGTGCAGCACGATGGATCGGATAAAACTTTTTAGATGCCACGGGCCCCCCTTCATCGACGGGGGCGCCAATGACGTTGAGGATTCTTCCCAAAACCTCTTTGCCGACCGGCATACTGATCGGCTTTCCGCTATTTGTTATCTCTTGCCCTCGAACCAAACCTTCGGTCGCGTCCATTGCAATACAGCGGACGGTCTGTTCTCCCAGATGCTGTGCCACTTCGACCACGAGATTATCCTTTTGATCATTGATGGCCGGATTGGTGAGAACCAAAGCGGTGTAGATCTCTGGCAACTCTCCGCTAGGGAACTGGACGTCGATGACCGGTCCGATGACTTGAACTAGTTTTCCGTTACTTAATTTGTCTGACATGGGAAGACTCCTTTTATTTCTAAATTCCTAAACTTATTTTAATGCCTCGGCTCCGTTCACGATATCCATCAACTCTGTAGTAATAGAAGCTTGTCGGGCACGGTTGTATTGCAAGGTGAGATTAAAAATCATGTCGCGGGCATTATTGGTGGCATTTTCCATGGCACTCATGCGCGACCCCAGCTCGCTAGCCTGAGATTCTAATACCGCTAAAAATATTTGAGTCGCCAGATAACGAGGCAGCAATTCATTAATAATTTTCTCCGGAGAACCTTCCCAATACAATGGCGAATCTTGAGTTTCCTCTTGGGGGGAAAGTTCCAAAGGAAGCAGTTGAACCAGCACAGGAACTTGGACAATCGCACTTTTGAAAGAGTTATAGGCGAGATAAAGGATATCCCATTCTCCATTCAAAAATTTTTCAATCCACCCGCGAGCCATTTCCATCGCTTGAGGAAAGGTGAACCCTTCACCCAACCCACGTAAACTTTCTTTGACCTCTTTATGTTTCGCCTTGTAGTAGTCACGCCCTTTTCTTCCAAAGGTGGAGAGCTTGATATCTTCTAAAAGTTTTCCATCGTGCTGCAAAAAGTCTTCGACCTTGCGCAAAACATTACCATTAAATCCGCCACAAAGACCACGGTCACTGGTCATCACCCAGACTTCCGCTTTTTTTGGCTCATCTTTCTTGGCGATGAGTGGGTGATTCCAAGCATCTGCCTCTTGAAGCAGCCGACCAAGGGAGTCGTGTAAAAACTTGGCATGCGGACGAGCGTAATTGAGCGCATTGTTCGCACGACGCAGCTTGGCTGCCGCCACCATCTTCATCGCCTTGGTAATCTTTTGCGTATTCTTGACCGAGGCGATTCGTTTTCGAATAATTTTGAGTGTAGCCATTTTAGGATACTTGAAATGATTGCTTCATCTCTTCCAAAGCCGATTTGACTTTGGCGGTTAATTCATCATCGAGTTTTTTCTTCTGTAAAATTTCTTTTAAAATTTCGGGATGCTTCGATTCTAAGAAGAGTTGGAGTTCTGTTAAAAAGGTTAGGATTTTGTCTTTGGGGTATTCATCGAGATAACCGTTGATTGCAGCAAAGATCTCGATGACCTGTTTTTCAACCGGCATTGGAACGTACTGCCCCTGTTTCAATACTTCGACCAATCTTTCTCCACGAGCCAATTGTCTTTGGGTCGCTTTGTCGAGATCAGAACCGAACTGAGCGAAGGCAGCGAGCTCTCGAAACTGGGCGAGCTCGAGTCGTAAGGTTCCTGCAACCTGTTTCATCGCCTTGATCTGCGCGTTTCCTCCGACCCGGCTGACGGAGAGACCGACGTTTACGGCAGGGCGAATACCGGAATAGAAGAGATCGCTTTCCAGATAAATCTGCCCATCGGTAATCGAGATAACGTTGGTAGGGATATAAGCAGAAACGTCCCCCGCCTGAGTTTCAATGATCGGGAGCGCGGTAAGTGACCCCCCTCCCCTCTCTTCACTCAATTTGGCCGCTCGTTCGAGCAGA
>JBGTGJ010000282.1:0-2997 GCA_041746775.1 bacterium | reverse complement strand
GTAGTTGTTCATCAGCTTCGGCTTCTTGGATTTTTTCAAATTTTCTTAGCATTCTTTGGAGTATCGGCGCTTGGGCTAGAACAAAGTTCTGTTCTTCAATATTTTTTAATGCTTCCAATATGACTGCAGGTTCCGCCCCCATTTTTCCTAAAAGTTTGAGAGCTCCGAGGTCGTAAAAATTTGAATTGGTAAATAAAAGCCCTAATGCGTTCACCTTTTCATTAGGGGTAGCACCAGAAGTTTGGATTCCCTCAATAAATTTTGGGATATTTTCGGGATGACGAATCGATTCATTCCCGCCAACAGTGCCAAGATAAGCTGCCAGCACATGCGGGGCATCAGCGATGTTCTTCAGCGTGATGATGAGCTGATCTACATGTGCCTCTTCTCGAAAATCATGATTTTCAAAAAGCGCATTCACGAATTGCCCCATCGATTCGACATCAATCCCTTTTCCTAAAGTACCTAAAAGTTCGAGCAATAGATGGATGTTTTTCTCCCCCCTGAAATTCGAATGCCACGCTATTCCAAGAAGTGTTTTGGGTAGGGTGTCATCAAGATCTCCTCGTTGAAGAATGATAGGGCCAATCTTTTGCAGACTCTGTAACATCTCCTCAAAAACCCCTTCCCCTTCAAACGACACGTTCTTTAAAAATTGACGATAGCTCAGCACCATCATCATCGCATTGGCGAAGGCTGAGTCTTTCAAACTTTCCGCTACCTGATTAATTTCCCCTTTTGGAGTTTTTAATTCTGCATCAAAAACCTGATCAATAATAAAAGAAAGCAGACTTTCTTTCTTGAGTGTCTTCAACTCTTGACGCGCCTGATGAAAAGACGAGCTATCCTCAATCACCGTTCTTCGCCCGATCTCTTGGACCGTTTCAATTAACTGGTTCCATTCGATCGGATATTTTTGTTCTCCTAATATTTGAATATTGTCGAACAGGTGACGGATCTCTTCAGCCGAAGAACTTTCTGCTCTTCGCGCGATCGTTTGAAACTGTGTAAGTGGATCCACTCTTAATCGCAGCGTCGATGCAGTCTCCATGAGGTGGTTAGTCTCAGCATTTTCGGAAATGGAGGATTCACTTAATTTTAGTTCGTCTGATTTTGTTTCTTTTTTCGAGTTTGATGGGAAAGCGACCGCTTGATTTTCAAGCGGAGTGGATGAAGGAGTCGTTGTTTCATTTTTTGGAGGAATAGAAACCTGCTGGCTCAATCGCTCAGTATCCCAACGTCTGGAAGCAATACTCCATCCCCAGGGAAATGAAAAAGGGGCTTTCGGTTCGTATAGCTTCAGTTTTCCCAATATCAAAAGACGTGTCTCTTGCCTGGCGATCTCTTGGCGCAAGCTAAGATGATTGGAACCTAAGGCATTTCCAGCCGCCTGACTCGAGATCGCATATTTTCCATAACTGTAAAAATCATGTGCCAATGATTCTCTCCACCCCCCCAATGGTCTATCTTGCCATCCCATCCACTGATTAAATTTTGTGGAAAAAACCATTCCTCCTAAACCAAAGGTATGGCCAATATTCCAAGCCACGATTTCCCCTTTTCCTTTGGCGAATAATTGCCCTCCTGCACCAAACAACTTCATCCAGCCGACCATCGACATCGTGGAGTAAAATGTATTTTTCAGATGTTTCGAGCTTGTGGATATTTTTAAGTCACGCAACAAAACCCCTTTAGCCGCCTCGATTCCAAATAAGGCAACCCCTTCAACCGCCGCCCCCGCGGCTCGACTGGCCACAATCCCCTTCACCCCCGCTAATGCTTTTTGCGACTTATTAATCCACGAAGTTACTTTGAGCCCCCACTTAATCGCCTTCATCATAGGAAGAGCGGTGACGGCAAACTCAGGTGCGCTTTGACCATAAACCACTTTGGTCATGGCCCAACCGAAGGTTGAATTTCCAGTCAATGCATGAATCCCTTTTTGAGCTTCCGTCTTGATAAAATCATCAGAAGAATGCTCAAAGAGTAATTGATAAATTTTAAGAGTGGTTTGTTTTGCAGGAATTTTCGATTCAAACTCAAAAGTTTTTCGACGTAAGGTGTTAGAACCTTCTTCGGATAAAAACGGTAAAGAAGTTAAATCAATCAAGTGCCCGATCACACAATCTTGATTATAACCATGTCCAAATCGATTCGCATCGTTGAGGAAATAAGCTGCGCGATTTTGTAGAGGTGCTCGGCCGTGCGTACTGATACGATACAACGCTTCCCGAACGCTACTTGCTTCTCCATTTTGAATCTTATGTTTTACCACACTCACTAATTCATGTTCTAATTTCCAATATTTTTTTCGATCCTCATGCAGCGTGGTCCCATCCTCCCGATATTTAGACTGAATCCAAGCGATCCCATTGCCCAACAAACCTGTCTCATGACTCTCTTGGATTTTTTCCCCTTCCTGATTGTAGCTCTCCCAAATCTCAACCGCTTTAAGATTGAGCTGACGCAACTGTGAAATTATTTTTGAATCTGAAAAGGAAGGGATCGGCGCACTTGGTAAAAAGGCAAAAATGGCGGGACGATCAGAAAAAGAAATCTCCATACTCCGTTACCCAAACTCTCCCTCTAAGATGGTTTAAAAAATCGGGGGAACGGCTATTTATCGAAATCGGCGGGGATGTAAAGATAAAACCTCTACTCTTTTTCTCGTAGATCCAAGTCTCTTTTTAACGGATCGGCGGCGTCTCTAAACAATCTAATGGCCTCAAACTCATCGCCAAGATTAATTCCAAAATTTCTCGTCCACCACTCTTTTACCGAGCCAAATGCAGAACGAATTGCATCATCCCCAGTTAAAAGATATGTGACCCCTTCATTCATAACCAGGGCAGGATCTTTGGCATGATAATCTAGGAGAGAAAGGAAAAATCCTAAAAGAAGCTTATTTTCTGAAGATAACTGATTAAAGTTGGCACGAAGTTGTTCTAAATTTTTTGAGTCGGTCTGAATAAGACCGTGGATCCTTTCATGCTGAAG
>JBGTGJ010000281.1:0-4561 GCA_041746775.1 bacterium | reverse complement strand
GAAGAGGTGCTTCATCAAGTTCAGTTGGGGATAGGTTCCTCCGTCGATCATTATTTTCAAATTGGCTAAGGTGGTCATGATGCAAAAGAAAAGTGGAAGTTGGATTGCCAACCCTACCTTTGATCTCATCTTTTTTTCGTTTGGTTGGCTTCTGCTTTTTGCGATGTTTTTTCTATTAGACCAATCCGGTCTAAAGCCAGCTTGGCATGGTTGGCTTCTTTTAGTGGTTTTATTGGTGAACTTTCTTCACCGACAGATTACCTTTCCACTGGTCTACGGAGATTCCGAACAATTTCGCGCTAGAAAGAAAAGTTATCTATTCCTTCCACTCCTATTTCTTCTCCTAACCACCGCAGCTCTACTCTATATCAGGCCCGCCTCATTCGTTTCAAAGCCGATTGCAACTCCTGTTACCCTATTGCCTGGAGAGAACCTGGTTTTAAAGATGATGGATCAAGGAGTAGAGAGCCGAGCGAACATCCGTTTTAGTGGAAGGGAAAAATCGGTCGAGGATCTCGTGCTCACCTTTCAAAAATATCTCCCGGTAGCCATGTGGGTGGAGGCTGAAAATAACCGATTAATTTTTCAATATGTGGGAGCGGGAATCAAATCTTCTTTTTCTTTCAACGATAATAAAAATAATAAATTATTTCGTATTCTCGGCTTGGAGAGTGCGAAGAAAACTTACCGAGCTACCCGCCCGGCATTTTCTCTGTTAATTTTCTTAAGTGTTGTTTGGACGATGTATCACACCCTCATGCAAAAAGTGGGGATCCTGCGGATTTATTCTCGTAAGGGGGGTTACGGAAAGCCATGGCTCGATAAGTGGATGGTATTTTCTTGGTTTATTTTTATATTTATTCAACTTGCTTCCAGTCTTCAGGTTCAGCAAACCGCCGCGCGGCGAAGTGCAGCGGGGAAAATATTTCAACAGCTGTTAGATCCGATCCATCCTTACTTGGGTTATTTGGCGTTAGTGGCACTCGCCGTCGCGTGGGGGATCACGTTCTATTATTTGTCGAACGAGTTAAAACATCGGCGAGAATTTTCTTGGGGGAAAAATCTTTTTGTTTTTTCTATCCTGCTACTTTACTCGACTTTCTTTTATGATTTTGTGATTGGATATGCGATCTTTAGTTTTTCTCATGCTATCGAGTATTTGGCATTTGTGAATGTCTTTTCTCGAAAAAAATATCTGCTGAGATCGGCGAATTCTTCTTGGTTAGCTGGAGTGATACGAAAACAGGCGTTTTGGTTTGGAAGTTATGCGGTGGCGGCTGCCGTGATTTTTTTAAGCTGGAATCATTTTTCCAGGCCGACCTTAAAATGGTTTATCGTCGGAAGCAGTTTTTTACATTTTCTCTACGATGGCTGGATTTGGAAGACACGAAATCCGGAGGTTGGAAAACCGCTGGGGATTGAATATTCACCTCAGGTGACTCTAAATTCATCCGTTGCAGCTGAGTCTTAAAAAGAATCATCTTTTTTTTCTAATCCTAACTCTCTTTCGAAAACTTTGGAGATTCCATCCGCACATGAATGAACCGTGTCGCCATGATCGATCGCCGTCAAAGGACAACGGATTCCTTGGATTTGCTGGTAGACTAAATCAGGATCGACCCCGACACTTAAGCATAGACTGGCTAATCGTGAAATCGCTTCGGTTTGTGAATTGGCGCACCCACCCGCTTTTCCAACTCGGGCCAAAAGTTCGTAAGGCCCTTTTTCATCGCGGGCTAAAGTGACGTGCATCGGGCCGCATCCGGTTTGGATCACGCGAGACGAGGCTTGCAGTACCTCGGGACGCTCTCGGGGGGAGAGCCAGGTTGCCGGTTCAGACTCCAACTCGACGATAGAAGTGGTTTCTTCCGGCTCCGATTCCTGTTCAGAAAATTCACAGACGGTTTGATCATCCGTATCAAAAGATTCCTCTTTGACTTCCTCGATCGGAATTTCTTCTGACGCTTCGGACTGTTCTGACACTTCTGATAGTTCTGAAGCGAGTGCAGGTTCTTCTTGAGGTTGAAAACCGATCGTGGCCAATGAGGCAATCTCGGTCACTTCGTCTTCGATATCTCTAAAATCTTCGGCCAGTTCCACGGGGACTTCCAATAAAGGTTCGACGACCTCTGCTGCCTCTTCTTCCTCCTCTATTTCTAATTGTAATTGAGGATGAGCAGGAAGAGTGACTTGACGGATTCCACTGCTAGAAACTTTTCTTAAGAAAGAGAGCAGGTCGGATAATTGGGCCTCTTCGGAAAGCGCATGGTGGAGATGAAGATTTCCATCACAATATTTTTGAAAAGCGGCCGCGACCTGTAATTGCCAATGCCAATCGATCTCCTTTTGTGTGGCAAACAATAACCGCAGCGGGCGAGGGGCGTGGAGGCAATCTCGAACGGTGTTACTTGCAACGATTTGATATTCCAGTTCGTCGGACCAAATCTTTTTTTGTTGGCTGATCTGTTTGAGTAACGGGATGGGGCGGAAGGTTTCAGAAGTTTTATCAAAATCTTTTTCAATAATACTTTGAAGCGGTTCAATCCCTGGAGTCACCCCGGCGAGTTCACTCAATAGTGGGACTGATTCGATCGAAAGTAGGCTCGCGTGGCGTAGTGGAATCAAGCCTCCTCGCTGTTCGGCCATCGCCTGCGAAGCCTGAATCGCTTCGTGTCGAATAAATCGCATCAGTTTTTCCGCAAGATTGACCGCTTCTTCGCTATCATAAGGGATTCCTAATTTTATCAAAAGATCGGCAAATCCCATGACACCGATTCCAATCTTGCGATTGGCTAAACTCGCTTGCGCGACCTCTTCACAAGGGTACGGGGTCATATCGATTAAATTGTCTAAGAAATGAACGGCGGTTCGAGTGATGCGACGTAGTCGGCTCCATTCGATGTCGTTGTCGGTGGCAAGAATCGATAAATTGAGTGAGCCGAGATTGCAAACCTCGTAAGGTTCCAGTGCAGGTCCCCCGTCAGGTCTCGCCAGGGCTGCTTCGGAAGTTCCATCGAGAAAAACAATGTTCGGCTCGCTCTTCTTCCAGATCTCTTTTAATAATTTGGCCCCCTCCGCTCGCGGATCTTCCATGGCAGCGATTTGCTCAGCAGTGGTGGCCAGATAAATCGAAAATTTTGGAAAGAATTTTCCAGAAAGGATTAAACGAAGACATTCTCGCTCTTGAAAAGAATCGAATGAGAAATATAACCCAACGGACTTAGGAATAGAGATATCTTCGGGAAGTTCAAGGATCGCTTTTTCTAATTTTAACACCCATGTTTCAAATAAATCGGCGGTCAGATTTTGTTCACCACTCCATCCATGCAATGAAAATCCGGCAAACCCTCTCTGCCTCCAAATCGTGATCGCCCGTTTGAGCGCAATCTCTTGTAAGTTAGGATCTGACGAGAGCGGAATCCAGACGGGATAGGTTGGGTTGGTTCCAGCGAGGTCGCTAGCCAACAGAGTTAATAGATGAGGGTAGAACTCTTGATTGGCGATCAAGTTATAAAATTCAATCACCAAAGTTTCTTTGTCATAAGTCGAGGAATAAAGACGCTCGGCACTGGCGGCCCGTTGAGCGACCTGTTCAAAAAGTTTTTCAATCTTTTGTAACGCTTCGGCTTCTTCTAGACCTGCTAAGCAGGAGGCTTGGAATTTCTTCAGGGTGTGTTCAGATAACTGAATGGTCGCCCTAGGAGGGAAAGACCTTTGTGAGGTTGGAATAAGTGGAGCGACCGGTTCTTTTGGATGTTGCACGGTTGGGCGAAGGAATTTCTCTAAATGAGATAAATTGGTGCTGGCAAAAGAGTTTGCCAGATGTCCAGGGATGAGGCTGGTGTGATCTTGTTCGGTTGAATCTATCGCCGTTGTTGAAGTTTCGGATGGCTTTTTCTCGACTATCGGCTCTTCGGCAGCGGGGGGGGTCGGCATGACAGTTTCTTCCTCAATAGATGATGTGGGGGTCTTCGAGCGAGGCTTGCGAACCTGGATTAACCCCTGTTCTTCCAGCTTGAATTTAACGATTTCACTCACCTGTTCGGCAGAGAAGCTAGGAAAGGCGCGCTGGCTTAACTCTTGCTCGACCTCGGAAGCCATTTGATGGGCGAGGGCCGGGGTGATCTGCTCGTTTCCCAACGAGAGCAGTTCATGCACTAACCGATTTCGATCGAATTTCTCAACAGATCCTTTTCCTAAGGAGGGGACCAAGTGAGGGGATTTAACTCTTCGAAAAGATTCTTTTTTTGACACGGTTACCAGTCGCATTTTCACAGTTCATCCACAGTTCATCCACAGGTTTATACACAGTATATTGGGGTTGATCTCTTTTCTGACCACAATATATTGTGTTTTGTCAAACTTTTGTGTCAGAAATTTTAGCTTATTTATGAATGTTGAAAAATTCTGCAGAGTTGAGTTAGAGGTACGCCGGGATCGATTCAGCCGACAAGTAAAACTTGCGACGAATCGAAACTTAACTGAGCAATATGATTTGAAAAAAAAAGCAAAGGTTTCCCTTCAGGAAAGGGCTATTTTTTTAAGGTGCGCTCAGACAGCT
>JBGTGJ010000280.1:0-8457 GCA_041746775.1 bacterium | reverse complement strand
ATCTCGCCGCTTTAAAGGATAATCCCGACACGCCTGCATGAGGGTTTGGAGATTGTATTTACGATTCATTGGAATCAATTTATTTCGCATCTCATCGGTCGTGCCCGTCAAGGAGATCGCCAACTTGGCATCCATCACTTTTCCGAACTCCAGCATTTGAGGAACTAATCCACAAGTTGAAACGGTCACCTTATGCTTGCTGAAATTGGGGCCACGCTGATCAAGCAGAATATGGAGTGACTCAATGACATTCTCAAAATTGTGCAGCGGTTCCCCCATTCCCATATAAACGATATTGGTGATCTTCTTTTCAGCTCCAATTTCACGTTGAACCGCCATTACCTGTTCGACAATTTCAAACAGACTTAAATTTCTCGTTAACCCCAAAGTCCCCGTCAGACAAAAAGAGCAGGCCATCGCACAACCGACTTGAGAAGAGATGCAGAGAGTCTGACGATCGTCGTTGGGGATCAAGACACTTTCGATGCTTTCCTTGTCGGAGAGTTGGAATAAAAATTTTCTCGTGTCGTCTGAGGACTGCTGCACCGTGAGAGGTTGAAATCGTTGAATAGAAAAATGTTCTGCAAGCCTAGCTCTCAACTGTTTGGAGAGATTGGTCATCTCATCAAAGTTCGCCACATCCTTTTGGTAAATCCAACAAACAATTTGATCAAATCGGTAACCCTCAACCCCCCACTCTTTGAGAGTATTCTGCAATTCTTGGAGAGATAAAGATTTGATATTTACTTGCTGGGACATATTCCTATTTATAGGGAACGCGGAAAGGAAGGTCAACGTCACAAACCGTAATAGGTTAAATCAAATCGGCAGATTAAAAGTCCCAATCCGAATGGCCGGCTTTCCGACCCTACCGGAAATCGAGAGCGGATAATCCCCTTTCGGAGTTTTTTGAGATTCGAGCAGAAAAGCAATCGGAAGTGCTTTCATAACGGGATCAGCGATGGAAAAAACCCCCTGCAGATTAAGGCGATAATCCCCCACTGTTTTAGCCTGTAACAAAACTCTCCCTTTGAGATCTAATTGGATGTCCCCTCCATTGAGAAGGAAAGAGTTCACTTCCAATGCCCCTCGTTTCACATCCCCTTGCAACAGAGAACCTTTGGATCCGCTCAACTTAATGGAGGGGATTGGGACCGTTGCCTCAGGAGAAGAAGGATCAAAAGAAATCGTGGTCGCTTGAGTCGCAAAATTGATTAGCTTGAGATCAACTTTTCCGGTGTCTTGAAGAGGATCGACCCGATTGATGTGAATATCAAAAACCCCATCTAAAACCCCTTTTAAAGGAACTTTGGATTTTGCAGTAAGCCAGCCAACATCAGCCAAAGAATAATCATCAAAATCTAGGTAGATGCCAAATTCATCCCCGTCTTGATGAATGGAACCATCAACATCCCCTTTGGTTCCGGTAATCTTGAAGTCCGATTCAATCTTGCTGGAAAGAAGTGAGAGATACGAAACAATCAATTTTACCTTGGGAGCTTTGAAAAGAACCTTTTGCTCTGATCCGACCCCCTCGCTCACCTTAACCTCTTTGAGTTTAAGGTTACCAAACATTGTGAGACTTAAATCTTTGATATCAATTTTGTATCTTCCGTGTGTCTGGTTTTCGATTTGATTGATCACTCGAGATTTTACCACATCGGTAGGAAACAGAACGATCAACCAAAAAACAAAAAAGAAGATCCCTCCAACAACATAAAGGAAGGTTATCAACTTTCCCGGTTTCATGCCCCCTCCTTTTCTACCACAGCAAGCGTACTCACTTCAAAGACCGCATCGAACAACTGCCGGTTGTCAAAGCGCGGTTTAATCTGCAATCGCTTGATCGAAAGCGGAAGGTCGGCCTGTTGTTCAATCTCATATAGAAACTCCGACAATTGTCCCAACGGCAACTTGGTCATTCTAACCGAGACCACCACCTCTTCAAAGTCTTCACCAGGAGTGCCCGGAACCTCTTTTAGCGAGTCGATATTCTGCCCAATATTACTTTGAGTCGCTAGCGTTTCAATCTTGGTCGTCAATTGAATCTGGTTTTTTGGGCGGATCTTATTTTGAAATTTTTGGAATTGAGCCTGAGTCTTTTGGTACTCCGCTACTTTTTGAATCACCTGCGAGACATTTTTTTCGTGACTTTCA
This sequence comes from bacterium, assembly GCA_041746775.1. Lineage (GTDB taxonomy): Bacteria > UBA10199 > UBA10199 > DSSB01 > DSSB01 > JBGTGJ01. The sequence continues at coordinate 6,300 of JBGTGJ010000280.1, read as the reverse complement.
ATTTGAGTCTGAAGTTTTCCTAATTTTGAGGAAGCGCAGGTGATAGGGATCATGATGAGGATGATCAAAACCAAGACGACTCCGCCAATCGCCATGATCTGTTGACGAGGATTGAAACTCATCAGCAAATTATAAATTTCTGAAAAGTTAATCCTCTCTAGAATGGAATATTTACTTCCCTTAGCCAAGAGAACCTCCCTCAATTAACTAACAACATCAAAACTCAAACTAAATCGAATCTCGTCCCGAACCCCTTTGCGCACATTACCGGTCTGCACGTTTTTGAAAATTTTAATCTTCTCCATCGAGGCTTTGACCTTATCAACCCCTTCATAAGAGACGGTGCGCCCCTCCATTCGAACACGATCAGGAGAGATATTTAAATCATCAATATCAATGACCAACTCCTCACGCTGTGGCATCGACGCTGAAATCATTTTGAGAATATCGAGAGAACTATGCCCCCCTCCTTGTACTTTCTTAAGTTTATCTTCGAGAGAGGTGATTTTGCCGTTGAGCAGACTGACGGTTGCCGTCGGAGACTGTTTGCCTGTTTTGGGAACATCAATGGCAGCACTCTTGAGCAGTTTCGTCATACTCTGATTCATTTTCCCGGCCTGAGAGGAGAGAGAAAAATATGCGACAATGAAATAAATCAGTCCCAAAGCAGCCACACTGGCCGCCAAAGCCCCCGCTTTTTTGAAAGAACCTCCCAACAATTCAATATCTTTTTTATAAGCAAATTCTCCGCGCCGAAAATTCATCTTGATCCCTTTATTGGGAAAAACCGCACGTAATGCTTGGGCCAATGAATTAGGAATAATCGGACGGGCCTTTTCTCGATCAAAGAAGGTAGTATAACGGTCATCTAAAACATCGAGATGACTGACATTGATATTAAAAATGTTGGAAAAGAAGTTATCAATCCCCGCCAATTTGGAAGTTCCTCCCATCAGATAAAAAGCCTCGAGCGGAGGGGCTTTCTTTTCGTAAAAAGAAAAAAGGGTTTGCTTAAGCTGAATCTTAAGATCATCCAAACATTGTCCAATCGTTACTGAGACCGGGTCATCTCCATTAATATTCCATTGCAATTGATTGTGTTTGTAATTTTCTGCTTGATCGATGGGGATATTCATCGCTTTGGCCAGGGCATGGGTTAAATGAATCCCGCCCCACGAGATACACCGAGCCCCCAACAGTCTATCCCCTTCAAAAACTAAAAGATTACTCTTGGTGTGTCCAAGATCCAAAAGGGCAAATTGTCCCTGAGCGGGAAGTAGTCCGGTATATTTGAGATAAGAGAGGTCAAGTGTATCAACCCCGACATACCGTGGTTCTATCCCACTGTTTTGGATCTGTTGGAGAATTTTTTTAAAAACTTCGATGTGAAGATAAGCGACTAATAGTTCGGAGCGGTTGGGTTGCGAAGAGAGGAAGGAATAATCAAAATGGAGCTTTTCGACATCAAACGGAACCACTGCTTCCATTTCAAATTCAATCACACTGTCAATCTTACGTGTACTGCTAAAAGGAACCTCAAGGTTTCGGAAGGAAACGAGATTGCCGGGAATTGACAGCGAACAGGTATCATAATGGATCGGATTATTTTCGAAAAATCGGATGAGAGCCGCTGCTGCCGCCTGCTCGTAGGTAAGAACTTCTTCCCCCACTAAGGGAACTTCATAAAAATTAACTAATTTAAATTCACCAAATCCCCTTTCAATTTGGGAAATCTTGACCGAGTAGGTACCCAAATCAATTCCGAGGATAATTTGCATTTATTCTTCTCTCCAATATAAAGTGGGCCACTGATTGGGATTCGAATTTGAAGTATCAACGATGGTTTTTAATTTTACCGCGATCTCACCAACTCTGCCAGCACCAATGATGGAATAAAATTTCCCATCGTCTTTAGCTAAGTTGGAAAACTGATCGGCAGTGGGAGCTCCGGGCTGCTGCCCCTGAGTTGTTGTTCCGCGAAGGAAACCTCCTGCAGATGGCGTTGCCGGATTCGATGGATTTTCAGTCACCCCCAACACTTTATCTACTTCACTTGCCATAGCTTGTAGATCGGGGCAACTGTTTAAAACCGCCTCTTCCGCCTTATCGAGTAATTCTTGGTTATCATCTCGAACCGGTTCCATCTTGGAATTGTTTTCGGTATAAGCAATCACCAACGCTCGCACCAAAGGCTCTTTAGCTCTGCAGATGATAATCTTTTCATCAGCACCGTAGATCGTCACAAACTCTTTTAGCTTTTGAAAAATAAGCTCGTTCATCTTCGGAACCATCATTAATTCGTCGACGGAAAGTAATTTTCCATTCTTCATTTTGACGTTAGCTCCTGCATCGGCCCCCTCTCTCCCTCGTTCTTCCCCTAGCGGTCCATTTTGCGCCTCATCCTTGTCAATATAGTCAGCAATATTTTGCGCCAACTCTTGAGCCCCTTGAAAACGGTCCGTAAACATCCCTTCGAAATCTTTGGTAAGCAAAAGGTGATACAAGGTATTTTTTAATCGCTGATAAGGGCGTTGATTAGGCAAGAGGGTAAAAAATGCATTTAAGTTGATCTTGGTCTCTTCTTGAGTCACCTCCGTAGAAAAATCCCCTTCAAAATCGAGAAAGCTTTTATCTCCTCCCACACCCAGTCCCGCAATTAAGGTCTGAGTGGTGCTTTTTTCTTCTTCCGGCGCGGCAGCTTCCCCTTCAGCTGAAGGGGCTTCCCCCGTATCACTGGGAGCTGTTTCAGAACCGGATAATCCTCGCAAGATTGCGGTATCGATCGGGATCATCTCGTAGAGCGGTTTAATATCGATGGTCTTACCCGCCTTTTGGCTGGCATCGCCGATCAATTTTTTTGCCTCGTTATCATAAAAAATCAGCATCTTGCCAAAACCGACTGCCGATTGGGCAAGGTAATAAGATTGTAGCTGCTCTTTTTCATTAAGCGCCAACTGATAAGTCACATTGCTATTGTAGGCAAACTCGACAATCACTCCACTCAACAGCGCCAAGGTGGCTAAAACGAGTAGCAAAGCTATTCCGCGCGATTTTCTAAAAAGATAAAATTTTTGTTTACTGGTTTTCATGTTCAAAAAGCCACCGCTCCTTGATTTAATTCAATCGGAGCAATGGTCGTAAATTTTTCTTTCCGCTCTTCTTCAGGAAGATAAATCTCGATCTCCACTTTGACTGCTAAGGGAAGGCGATTGGCAAAATCGAGCGATTTAGAATCCCAAAGCTTTTTGTATTCATTATCTTTGGCATCGAGAAATTCAAAACGTAGTGAATCGACCCGTGTCAGTAAAGGAAAGGCATTCCCCCCCGCTTGCAAATCTTTATCAACAGCCCCCGACTGACGTCGCATCAAGATTTTTGTCTCGCTGTTTTCAGGATCTGGGACCAAGAAATAACTCACCTCTCCATAATCCGCCTCCCGAGCCCCTTGTAAAAAACGGAGATGGGAGAAGGTTACAAAATCGAGTCTCTCTTCACTCCCCTCAAAGGCAAACTCTCCATCAAAAGTAGCTCCGAGCAGCTCTTTCGATTTCACAAGAAAAGCCATATTCAAGTCCTTAGTCATTCGATTCAATACCAAGGTAGCGGAATGATGCACCTCGTCTCGATCTTCAGTCATTTTTTTGCTGTTGAGAATTTGAGAAGTGGCGATGAAAGAACCAAGACTCATCGCGGCCAGGATCGCGAGTGCGATCATGAGTTCGAGAAGAGTGAAACCTTGGATCGAACATCGAATTTCGAACATCGAACATCGTTTTTTAAGACCGATGTCCGGTATTCGATGTTCGAAATTCGAGTTTCGATGTTCGATGTTCGATGTTCGATATTCGATTTTCACTGTGGCCTCACCATATGTGTTGTCACACTAAACGACTGCTCGGATCCCAATTCATCCCAAATGATTTTGAGTCGAACTTCTCTCACTGAATCCGATATTTTTTTTGAAACGGTTTGTACCAGAGAGCGCTGAGCACTTTCAGGGGCTTGGACGGTATTAGATTTTTGTGGAACGGACGGCTGTTCTTCTTGATTTTCTTCTCCGGTTGCGGCTGTCACCGCCTCCCCAATATTTCCAGCTAACGGAATCTCCACTTTTTTAAAGGTAAACTCCCAACGATAATTCTCAAACGGAGGATCAAAGCTTCCTTGATCGGTCTTGGTATCTTCAGGGAACGTCCCTTTTTCGAGCTCCTTCTTAACCTCTAAAATTTTCTCGGTCATCTTTTGTCTGGCCAATAATGACGCGGTCTCAATCAATTCCGCTCGACCACTTGCTCGTAAAGAATTTCCTTGAGCCGATAATATGGAAATGAGTCCTATCGCCAGAATCGCCAACGCCACCATGATTTCAAGTAGTGTAAAACCGAGCGATTGATTTTTTTTCGGATATTGGCTCAATTCGGCTCCTCAGGAAAATAAGTCTCTGGCTTTACTTCAAAATATTCACTTCTAATTCTGGAAGTTCCGGTCAGCGGATTAACTTCGAGGGAGTAAAAAATCTCTTCATCCTCATCACTCAAATTAATCACCATCGGCTCGACCCACCCTTGGGGAAAAACGTACCCCTCCACCTTCCCCTGTTCGATCTTATCTTTTTGGTGCATGACGAAGATATCTTTGAATTTGATCCCGTTGGAAAGTTGCGTCGGTTTCAACAGGTAACCTTCTTCGGGAGTAAAAGCTTCTCCCCCTTCCGCTTCGGGAGTTCCTTCTTGTGTTTCAGGGGTGGGAGTGGAAGGTTTTTTAAGAGGAGTATCTTCCGTATGTAACCCCAAAAAAAACGGCTCCTCTCGCGACTCAACCGAATACGTGCGTTTGTCAAAATCAAAAACAATCCGGTAATATCGATCTTTCACAGCTGCTTCATTATAGAGGAATTTAATCGTCCCGGCCAGACGCCCCGCCGTATCTCGCATCTTTGCCTCGCGACCCGGAAATAGGACCGTAACTCCGATTCCCATGATCAGACCAATGATAATCATGGTGATCATGATTTCGATCAGAGTAAAACCTTGGGAGGAATGGATAACTTTTTTAAGCTTCATAAAAAAAGGGCCTACCCATCGGCAGGCCCTCAAGAATTAGTAAAGACTGATCATCACTGCTGCGGTGCTTCTTCTTTAGTCTCATAACTGGTGATATCGGCATCAAACTCTTCGCCACCTTCTTCACCATCTCCGCCATGAGAAACGATTTCAATGCGATGCCCTGCTATGCCGGGAGAATAGAATAGAAAATCATTTCCCCACCCATCTTTAGGAAGGGTTTTAAGATAACCATCCGGGGGATAATCATCAGGGATCTTACCTGTAGTTGGTTTTTCAACGAGTGCGGATAATCCTTGTTCAGTCGTAGGGTAACTGCCGTGTCTTCTTTTATATTGCTCAAGGGCCCCTTCGACATTCTTCATTTGGATCTTCGTGGTTTCAACCTTGGACTCATCGAGGTAATTGAGTACGTTGACCGTCACCAGGGCAGCGATCGACCCGATAATGGCGACAACGACCATGATTTCGATGAGGGTCATACCAACCTGGTTTGCTAGAGTTTTATAAAGGGGGCTCCTCTTCATCTTCTCATCCTCCTATGATGGTAAGGGAAAGAAACAATTACTTTCATAATTTATTACACCAAGATCCTCTTGGCCAGTCTTTTAATCGAAAAAATTCCGATCAAGATCGCCATGAGTAGCATCCCCAAAATAGTCAGTACGTCCCAGAAGGTAAACTGGCCCAAAAAAAGATGCCGAGCGACACGAATCGGATACGTGAGAGGGAGAAAATGGGCTAATACTTTGGCCCAAGCAGGGAGTTGATCGAGGGGGAAAAAAGTTCCTGAAAAAAGAAACATGGGAGAGATAAACAAAGTAAAATAGTAGGAAAAGAAATCATAAGAACGGGCAAACGAGGTCATCAACATCCCCAAACTCGCAAATAACAACCCCTCCACTATCATCACCACCGGCATCAACAGCACCCATGGGGAATGGATGAGATTGAGCAAAAGCAATACGATAAATATCACCGAACTGGTAAACACCGCCTTGGTTGCCGCCCAAAGAATCTCCCCACCAATCACCTCTTCCATCGATACCGGGGTCATCGCAATCCCATGAAAAGTTTTTTGGACCTCCATGCGAGTGTAAGAGCTAAAGGTCGTTTCGAAACTTGCCCCATTCATGACAGAAATGATCAAAATGGCCGGAGCGATAAACTCGATATAACTTTGCCCCTGAACGGTCGGAACTAATTGACCAAGCCCGTATCCCATCGCGAAAAGATA
>JBGTGJ010000279.1:0-2405 GCA_041746775.1 bacterium | reverse complement strand
TGGACTGGAGTTGGGAACCCTTCGTCTCTTTTCCATGGCACAAATCGCCGGTTATGCCGCGGGAGGCTGCTGGACCCATATCGGTTCGGCGCAATCGGTGGTCGCCTATGCCTTTATTCGCAGAGAAATTAATCCCAACTTTACCCCGTTTGGCTGGATCAAGGCGATGACCCCCATCATTCTAGAAATTTTCGTTCTCATGACGGTGGTGGTCTATGGAGAGGCATTAATGATGCAATTTCTTCCTTAATAGTGACTAAGAGCAATGAATCAAAACCTGGATAAAAAAACTACTGATCTTTCGAAGGAGGACCCGATGTCCCCAAACTCTCGGCGTCGTTTTTTAATGACTTTGATGCTGCCCCTCACGCTTCAAGCCTGTCATTCGCAAACCGACTCTGAAAAATCAGCCAGACAGTTTATCGAAACATACTATGTCCATTTTAATCCTCGTGAAGCGAAGGAACTGTCTGGAGGGTTAGCGGAAGAAAAGATTTCCCATCAAATTGCACTCCTAGAAGGGGTCACTCCCGAAGACCCTAGTCAACTTCCTAAAGTCGATTATCGATTGGTTTCTACTCCCGATGCTGCTTCACCCCAAGAGGCAAGTTACATCTTCGAAGTCACTTCGAAAGCAAAAGATGTAGGGGAGAAAAAGGTTTATATGAAATTGAGAATGTCAGATGGGGTTTGGAAGGTGATGCAATTTTCGGAACAGCCGTAAAACAAATAATAAATTGTGGATTGCGAATTAAAAATTCAATCCGCAATCCACAATCTTCAAACCGCAATTAAATCAGTTTTTCTTTTCGCTCTTCTTTTCTTTTTCAGTCGCCGGAGGAGGAGTCTCAGGGACTGCTGCAAGCAACGCCCGTCCTGAAGGTTGCGCATTAAACATCTGACTCAACATCTGAGTCGCTTTAGTTTTCACTTCAGGATTTGGAGAACTACTGGCCAAGGCATCGAGTCCAATCTTGAACTCTTCATCACTTGGCTTTTTACTATACATCTCGACCCCCTTAAGAGCGTTGAGATATTGTTCCTGTTCGAGTCCCCCTTTTTTAATATAGGCCTCAGGTCCGGCAGGATAAGGCTGAATATCTTGGTGAAAGATGAAACCGACCATCTTCGCATGCCCAATTCCCCCTTCATCGACGGTTTCATAATATTGATTTACTTCAACGACTCCACCTGACTCAAACTTCTTTATTAGCTGTTTGGGAAGTCTTGTGGGAAGTTGTAATCCGGTAGTGAAGCTATCCAAGTTAATATAGCGATATTCATTATTGACGACTTCAATGGGAAAAATGGTCAGTGTATAGCCATCTTTCTCCCCTTCGATAGGAACCGCAGAGACATAGGCACCACGGACAAAAAATTCGGCATTTTTTCCACGTCGTGGCGGATTGACGGGACCCCATTTTAATAAGGCAGCCTCTTTATAGGTAGCTGCATCGGGATCGGAGGAAATTCGATCGGTGGCGGTCGGTTTTTTTGCCGCCCCTTTTTTCTTTTTAGTCGTCGCGGCATCGACTTGAGAAACCAGGCTTAACGCAACCGTCAAAGTGGCTGCTAAGGTCAAAACTCTTTTCAAATAAAGCATAAAGTCACTCCTTTCTAATGTGAGGGGTTCGTTATACTTGAACTTTGATCGATCCGTCAAAGTTCTTTCCCACCATAACAAAAAAATCAGACTTGCCTCGATTTTGGAAGCAGGGCATAAAACAGCCGATCAAAATCATCCCAAGGAGGAAGTGAACGACTCATGAGTAAGGTATTAATTTTACAGAACGCCCCACTTTTTACCGCTGGTTCATTTGAAACAGAATTACAACGACGGGAAATCCCGTTTGAATATCGAAAAATCTTTGAAGGGATCAAAAATCTCCCCTCACCGGACCAAGCAAAAAGTTATTCGGGAATCATCGTCTTAGGGGGCCCTCTTAAATTAAGGGTGGAGGAACCGGAAAAGACTCCGTGGGCCATGAAAGAAGTCTCCTTCCTTCGCGCCTGCCTGGAAGCTCACAAACCGATTCTAGGAGTCGGCCAAGGGGGCAACCTCCTGGCAAATGCCCAAGGGGCTTGGGTTGCCAAGGGTCCGGCTAAAGAGGTTGGTTGGATCGAAGGAGAAATTTATCCTGACTATTCAAGAAACAGTGTCGTTTATAGCGAGTTTAAAGAGAAAAAAATCCCTCTCTTTTGCTGGTACGACACGATCAACGGATTTCCCCCTCAAGGGTATTGGTATGTCTTAAGTCCTAACTGCCGTTATCAATCGGTTGGGATTCACGGCAATTGCTATTGCTTTAATTTTCATCCCGAGGTGACGGAGGAGTTGGTCGAGAGTTGGTTAAAGGAATATGGAAGTGAGCTTCCATCGAAGGATATGGCGGATAAAATCAGAG
>JBGTGJ010000278.1:0-3391 GCA_041746775.1 bacterium | reverse complement strand
ATTTCCCTAAATGGTTGCCGACATCTTCACTCTTGCATATAATGGTAAAGGTTCGGGTATTCTCAATTATTCTCAAACTAGGAACTCACACGCATGATGAAGATAGAATCCTACGGAATGTCCAATGTTGGCATGAAGCGTCAGCAGAATGAAGATTCCTATCTGATTAATGACTCTTTGGGTCTTTACATGGTCGCTGATGGAATGGGGGGGCACCTTGGAGGGGAGTTTGCGTCTAAGATGGCAGTTTCTACGGTCGAAGAGGTGATTCAAGGACTTCAGATGGATCCCGATGCTACCCAAATTAAGGGGGTCAACACTGAAGGCTCCAATCCTGGCTCCCAGCTGATTCATGCCCTGCAAGAGGCGGGGCGGCGGATTCACGATCAGGCGATGTTTGATGAAAATTTACGGGGGATGGGGACGACCGCCGTGGTTGCTCTCTTTTTTGCCCCCCAGCTCTATTTAGCCAATGTGGGAGATTCTCGAGCCTACCTCATCCGAGACGGAAAGATTTCCCAAATCACCGAAGACCATTCCCTGGTAAGTGAACAGGTCAAGGCAGGGATGATCTCGCAGAAAGATGCCCGGGGTTCTCGATTAAAAAATATCATCACTCGATCGGTTGGTTATCAGGAGGAGGTCGATATTGATTTGGTCTCTCAAGAGCTGAAGACGGGGGATAAAGTCCTGCTCTGCTCCGACGGCCTATCCAATATGGTTGAAGACAAAGAGATCCTTGAAATGGTCGATAAAAGCGACATCAAAGAGGCATGCGAACAGCTGATCAACCGAGCCAACCTCGGCGGGGGGGACGACAATATCACCGTCGTTCTATTTCAAGCCTATGAAATCACGTAGGTTTATTATTTCCCAAAACTCTTGACACCCAAACTTCTCCTTTGTTACCTTCCTAAAAATTTGAATGCCGATTCATTTCTGAATCGTTCTTTGCATAATAAAGAAAATACCTTGATACCACCCGATTCTGGGTCTGGTTCACGAATTAAAACTCACAAAGAGCTTTAAAAACCGAAATTTTGTAATGAAGAAAATTTTGTCAAAAATATTGGGAGGGAAGGTTCTGGGTGGCTTATTTGCCATCTTCTTACTGTTCACCTCCTACATGACCTGGGGTTTTTTCTCCTACCGGTCCCAAATCCCTTCGAATGATGCCTCGCTAGTTGTGCTTGAGAAAGAGAAGGGGATGCTCGTTGCCAAAGTGGCTGCGTTAGAAAATACTCTTCAACGGATCCAAAAATTTACCGATAAACTTGAAGCCTCGATTGGGGTCGAGTCAGGGAAACTGGGAAAAGGGGTGGGGCCGCTTTCCGAACAAGAAAATCTTTCCGAATTCCTTTCCAGGGTAAGTAAATTACCCAGTCTTACACCCCCCTCTCTGCAGCGAGACTATCGGTTGGGTAAGCTAGATGATCATTTCTTCCAAAAAATCTCCTTTAAGCTAGATGACCTAGATCAAGAGGCGACCGGGCTAGAAGAGCGGGTTCACGATGTCTACGAAGCGAATGAAGACCGGATCTCTTTTTGGTCTTCCACCCCGTCGTTATGGCCGGTGCATGGATGGGTCACCTCCGCCTTTGGCTACCGTCTTTCCCCGTGGGGGGAAGGGGTCAAGATGCATCGTGGGATTGATATTGCCTCGCCTTTTGGCAGTACGGTTTTTGCCCCTTCGGATGGAGTGGTAGTCTTTTCGGGTAATAAAGGGGGATATGGCCGCGCGCTGATCATTGATCATGGTTATGGAATTACCACCCTTTATGGTCATAATTCCGATCTGTTTGTTAAAGAAGGGGATCGAATCGTCAAAGGGGAAAGAATTGCAGCGGTGGGAAATTCTGGGGCTTCAACCGGCCCTCATCTCCATTACGAAGTTCATGTTGATGGAATACCGACTGATCCGATGCGGTATCTTTTTCAATAAGCTATTTTCTGATTTAATTTCCTCTAAAATTTTTTAGAATATCCCAATCAAGAGCCGACTGTTCATTTGACTTTAGCTAGAGACTTCAATAGCTAAAGCGCTTCATTCCATCATTTGGGGGTTTCATGCTTCAGACCATTGGCAAAAAAATATTTGGTACTAAGAATCAACGAGAGTTAAAAAAAATTCAGCCAATTCTTGCTCAGATCAATTCCTTCGAACCAAAAATTCAGTCCCTTTCCGACGATCAGCTTAAAAATCAGACCCAACTATTTCGTGAACGGATTCAAAAAGGGGAATCGCTCGATTCCATTTTACCTGAGGCTTTTGCGACCGTTCGAGAGGCAGGAAAAAGGGTTTTGGGGATGAGGCATTTTGATGTCCAGATGATCGGAGGGGTGGTTCTTCATCAAGGGAAGATCGCCGAAATGAAGACCGGTGAAGGAAAGACGTTAGTAGCAACACTCCCAGTCTATCTCAATGCACTGACTGGAAGAGGGGTCCATGTCATCACGGTCAATGATTATCTAGCTCGTCGTGACTCTCAATGGATGGGGCAGCTTTATAAATTTCTCGAAATGAAGGTTGGAGTGATCGTCCACGGTCTTGATGATACCCAGCGTCGAGAGGCGTATGCGGCGGACATTACTTATGGGACGAACAATGAGTTTGGGTTTGATTACCTTCGGGACAACATGAAGTTTGCTTTAGAGCAGATGGTGCAGCGTGAGTTGCATTATGCGATCGTCGACGAAGTCGATTCCATCCTGATCGACGAGGCACGAACCCCGCTCATTATTTCCGGACCTTCTGAAGAATCGACCGATAAATATTTTAAAATCAACCAGATCATCCCATTCTTAAAAAAAGAGACCGACTATACGATCGATGAAAAGGCACGAAGTTCGGTTCTCACTGAAGAGGGGGTGGCGCATGTCGAAAAATTGCTCAGTGTTGAAAACCTTTACGATCCTCAAAATATCGAAACTCTTCATCACGTCCAACAAGCCCTTAAGGCACACGTGCTTTTCAAACTCGATGTCGATTATGTAGTGAAAGATGGAGAAGTCATCATCGTCGACGAATTTACCGGTCGATTGATGCCAGGCCGTCGCTGGAGTGATGGGCTGCATCAAGCGGTGGAGGCGAAGGAGGGGGCGAAGGTTGAAAATGAAAATCAGACGCTGGCAACAATTACCTTCCAAAATTATTTTCGTATGTTCGAAAAGCTAGCAGGAATGACCGGAACGGCCGACACCGAATCAGCGGAGTTTGCCAAGATTTACAATCTTGAAGTGATGGTGATTCCGCCCAATCGCTCGATGATTCGTGACGATGATCCGGACCTGATTTACAAGAATGAAAATGCAAAGTTTAAAGCGGTCATTGATCGAATTGTTGAACTGCATGAAAAAGGACAGCCGGTTTTGGTTGGAACGATCTCGATTG
>JBGTGJ010000277.1:0-6523 GCA_041746775.1 bacterium | reverse complement strand
CTCACGATGTTTTGGCTGCCAAAGCCGATCCCAATCGCCAAGGCTCCTCCGAGGAGAGTAAATAGGGTGAGGGGGACATTGACAATATAAAGGACAAGAATCGTGACAAAAAATAACAGGGAATAATAGATGATGGTTTGAAAACCAGCGGCGACTCCTGCTTCGACGTTGAATTTGGGGAGAAGCCTCTTTTCGATCATCTGGCTCAGGCGTCGTGCGCAGACAAATCCAATGATCAGCAAAATAAAGGCAATCACCACTTTTGCGACGGTGATCGGTTGCTTGTCGATCGTGGTGATTTTAAAATTCCAGACGTTTTCGATCTTTTTTAAGACAAATTTAGCCTGTTTCTCTACCTCTTCCGAAGCCTCTTTAACAGGATTAGAATCTAGTGGATAAGCTGAGCGAGTCAGGTTTATCGAAACCAAACAAGTGAGGGTGAGAAAAATGAAATAGATTTTTTTCATTCTGCAGTGATTAGGAGCACGCCTTGTCAAAAAAATCCAAAGAAATCTTGTCGGAGATCTATGATCGGCTCCTCAAGCATTTCGGTCCTCAAAGTTGGTGGCCTGGTGAGACCCCTTTTGAAGTCATGGTGGGAGCCATTCTCACTCAAAATACCAATTGGAAGAATGTGGAGAAAGCGATTGAAAATCTTAAGAAGGAGAGGGTGCTTTCACTCCAGAAGCTTCTTCAACTTTCCGAACCTGAACTAGCTCAGCTGATCCGCCCCGCCGGTTTTTTTAATGTAAAGGCCAAACGCCTTCGAGCCTTTCTCGAATTTCTCCAAGAAACTTATCAAGGGGATATCGACCGGATGCGTTCTATTCCAACCCAGAAACTTCGGGAACAATTACTTTCGGTCAAAGGAATCGGCAAAGAAACCGCCGACAGTATTCTTCTCTATGCCTTAGAACACCCGATCTTTGTGGTCGATACCTATACCTATCGGGTTTTTACTCGTCATTTCCTCATTGAAGAAGAGGCGGGGTATGATGAGCTCCAAGAGTTGGCGATGAATCACCTGCCACCGGAGGTCTCTCATTATAATGAGTATCATGCTCTTCTTGTCATGACGGGGAAGAAGTTTTGCAGCCCACAGCCTAAGTGTGAGGCATGCCCTTTAAATGGACTTAACTGGTAGTCCAAAAAAATCCAAAAAATTTCAATAATCGCTAGCAACTTATTTCGCGAACCTCCGAATAAGGGGGAAGAATAAGCCAAATAACGCTCCGTGAGGGAGTAAAACTAATCAGAATTTTTACAGGTTTGTCATCAAACTGTAAAAAACAAAGTTATACAAGGCGAACACTTGATGGCTGGCGCGGGGGTGGCTGGTCAGCAAATGTTCCAAGATTTTTAATTGTAGTAGGGGCGATACCTTAGTGTTCGCCCGATATTAAGAGGAGAAATACCCATGGCCCCCCCAATTCCCGCAAATAGAATAATAGCTCAGGCCTCCGCGAATAATGATGGAGACAAATTCTGGGACGACCAAGCACCCCCTCCTCCTGCAAAGACAGCGGCAGAATCGCCTCCTCCTCCGGTAGCTGCTCCTGAGGCAAAACCCCAAGGTGTTGCTCCCAAACCAAATGAAGTAAAGGTAGAAAAACCAAAAGTCGAAGAATCACAAGTGACCACCTCTCCAACGGTATGGAATCGTCTCCATTTAGTTCTTTCAGGAGGTTGGAATTTTGGTGGGCGAATTAAACCCAATGTTTCTCCGTTTGATGTCGCAGCTCCTGGATATAGTGGCGGCACATTTGGGGTCCAACCCTCCTTTAGAGTATTTGAAAGGCCCAATGCCGATGTTCGGGTTGGGGCTACGGTTCAATATTCCGTATTAAATGTGGCAAATTCCGAGGTTGCTCCTGATTCCCAATTAAGAGTTTTAGTTTTAGGTGCCTTAGTAGAAGCCAATTGGATATTGAATCCTAACATCGCATTAGGAGGGAATGTCGGGATTGGTGCGATTACACCAATGAGTGGAAATGCTGATACCGGCGCACCTTTTAGTGCATTACTCGGTTTTGGCGATAGCCTATTTTATTTTGGCGGCCAAATTTTCGTCTCATTATTTAGACAAGTCGTTCGTGTTGGCGTTTCATTTGATGTTGCCGGAGGTGATATCACTATCTCCACTGGCTCAGGTAATCCCGATTTAAAAGCAAAGATAGATCCCCAAGTCAAAATTTTTGCCGGTGTCGATGTATTTCAAGGGATAAGACTTTTACAAAAGTAAAAACTCAAAAGGAGTCACTCTATGCGTTCCTTTCAAAAACTGTTAATCCTGACTTTCGTGGGATTTTGTTTTCCTTCTAATGTATGGGCAGCAAGGCTCAATATCCCTGCCGATTCTAACGGCGGGAAAATCTGCAAAGTTACCTCTATGACGGACAGCCAAGATGTCTACGGCAGTATTCGTCGTGCCTTAGAACAAGGCTACAATGTTCAGAACAGTTCGCTCCCTTCCTTTTGCACCGAGAAGATCGTGTTTGATACCGAAGGGACCATTACACTCCGTGCCCCCATTGAACTAAACAATAAGGCGGCTTCAAAATTTATCCTAGAAAAAGCAACCAATGTTCGCGGACAGGTGGTGTTGGATGGATCCAATTTAGAAAAGGGACAATGTGCCATCGTTCTTGATTCGAATGAAGTGACCGTTCGCGGGATAGTTATTCGAAATGCCCCAGGCGGCGGAATTTGTATTCGCCCCAATTCCAATGGGAATATGATTGATCGAGTGACCGTCACTCGAAGTGCGCATGGTGTGATTGTGATGGAAGGGTCGCAACGAAATACGATCCAAAACGGTTCCTTCTTTGACAACACCGGTTTTGGGGTTCGGCTTCAAGATGCTTCCGCCAATCGTGTTACAGAAAATGCGATCTACCGAAATGGTGCAGGGGCGATTGAGTCGCCTGCCACCAACATTCAGCCAGTGATTGTTTCCGCTGCTCCGACCAACCAAGCAGCCTCGCAGTTTACCCTTTCTGGAACGATTCCTGAATCTGTTGATCATGTTGAAGTCTTTCGTGGTGCACCCTCGACTGGTTCCGATTCTAACTTTATCCAATCGATCACTGAGTTCACCGCGCTTTCCTTCTTAACAACGATTGAAGCAAAGGCGGGTGAAGAGATCTTTGTAGTGGCGATTGCGCCGGATGGGACGACTTCTCCTTCTTCGGAAGTGACGCGGTTGAGTCAGTTGGGGAGTGGTTCAGGAGGCGGTTCAGGCCCAGGTAGTGGACCTCGTCCATGTTTCCCTGGTCAGGTTTTTGCTCCCACGACTGATTTTGATGGAGATGGAATTTTTGACGTCAACGAAGATAGGAATTCAAACTGCCAAGTTGATCCCGGTGAGACCGATCCTAAAATCACCGATACCGATGGAGACGATATTCCCGATGGTATTGAAGACCGCAACAAAAATGGAGTTCGTGATGAAGGAGAAAGTGATCCGACTTTAATGGACACCGACTCCGACGATCTTCCCGACGGAATTGAAGATCGCAATAAAAATGGTTTGAGAGATTTTGGTGAACTCGATCCTTCCAAAGAAGATACCGATGGAGATGGGATTCGTGACTTCATCGAAGATTCCAATGGAAACGGAAATTGGGATGAAGGAAATGAGACGAACGGTTTCCGTGTTGATACTGATTTTGATGGGGTTGCTGATGGAATCGAAGATAAAAATCATAACGGGATCGTCGACCTTAATGAGAGTGATCCTCGCAAAGCGGATACCGATGGAGATGGTCTCCTCGATAACGCTGATCCGTGTCCTGCCAATGACAGTCCTAATTGTCAGACCCCTTGCGTGCCAGGTGTGACTCCCGATGAAACGGTTGACAACGATCGCGACGGAATCCCTGATTTTAGGGAAGACATTGATAGCAATTGTATCGTGGGTCCTGCCGAAACTGACCCCTATAACCGTGATACCGATAGTGATGGAAGAAATGACCGAGTCGATGCTTGCCCCAACAATGATGATTTAAATTGCGAAGGGATTTGCGATCCGGACAACATTAATCCGTTTTCCGACTCTGATTCGGACGGTGTTCCTAATGCTCAGGAAGACATCAATGGAAACTGCGCTGTTGACCTCAATGAGAGTGATCCGTTTGACAATGATACGGACAATGATGGAACTTTTGATGGAAGCGATACCTGTCCGCTAGATCCCAATCCGCTGTGTAATGCCCAATGTCGCCCGGGTGTTCCTCCTGCTCCTGAGCAGGACTCCGACGGAGATGGAATTCCTGACGCCAATGAAGATATCAACGAAAACTGTATCCAAGACGCCAGTGAAACTAACTTTAGAAAGCGTGATACGGACGATGACGGTACCAATGACAATCAGGATCAATGTCCCCTCGATGCGGATGAAGCTTGCACCAATGCCTGTATCCCCGGAGAGTTTATCGCTCCTCAACGTGACTCGGATCGTGATGGTATCAAAGATGTCATCGAAGATACCAATCGCAACTGTATTCGCGAGGTGAGTGAGACAGATTCCTACAATGCCGATACTGATACGGATGGTATTGCCGATGGAATCGAAGATCGAAATCAGAACGGGCTGCTAGATGCCGGAGAAACGGATCCACGGATGGTCGATACTGACCGGGATGGAATCCAAGACGGTGTCGAAGATCGCAATAAAAATGGAATTGCTGAATTTGATGAATTAGATCCGACCAAAACTGATACGGACGAAGATGGCATTCCTGACTTCATGGAAGATCGAAATCAAAACGGAACTCTCGATGCTGGTGAAACCAACGGTGCCCGAAATGATACTGATCAAGATGGTTTACAAGATGGTGCCGAAGACCGAAATCGCAACGGAATTGTTGATGCCGGTGAAACTGATGCACGAGCCCCTGATACCGATGGTGATGGAGCTAACGATGGTCAGGAGGTCACCCAAGGGACTAATCCGATCAACGCTAGTCAATCTGATTTCAATCGAGCGATCGGAAAAGGGTGTTCGTTGAACGTCGGAGCCAGTGCTCCCGATGCCTCGATGATCGGTTATGTTGGAATGTTGTTAGCTGGTTTGGCATTCCGAATTCGAAAAAAATCTTAAGGTTCGCGGTAGGGGCGAAGCATTGCTTCGCCCCTACATCGCGCCTATCGCGCCCCTTTATTCTCTATCCTCTTGCAACTCTAACCTTGCTTCAGTAAGGCGAGGGCCATGCCGGAAATCAGAATACTTCCCGAAGAAGTCATCCACAAAATTGCTGCTGGTGAAGTGGTCGAGCGACCGGTCTCTGTGGTGAAGGAGCTCGTAGAAAACTCTCTTGATGCCGGTGCAACCTCCATCCACGTTGAGATTGAACAAGGGGGGACGCGTTCAATTATCGTGACCGATAATGGTGTCGGAATTCCCCCTCAACAACTAACGCTAGCACTCAAACGGCATGCGACTAGCAAAATCAATTCTGCCGACGATCTATTTTCTCTGCGCACCATGGGGTTTCGAGGTGAGGCACTTTCGTCGATTGCGGGAATCAGTCATTTCAAAATAGAAAGTGCGATGGAGGGGAGTGCCCCTCTAGGTTATTCGCTGGAGGTTCGCGAAGGGAAGTCGAGCGGGTTGGGAGAAGTCGCGATGTCGCGTGGTACGCGGATTACCGTGAACAATCTATTTTGCACCACCCCCGCCAGACTCAAATTTCTTAAACGTCCTGAAACAGAGTGGGGGCATATTTATGACCTGCTTTCTGCGATGGCGCTGTATCATCTTCATGTCGAGTGGACGTTGGTTCACAATGGCAAGCGTTCACTTTTTTCTCCACCGGCGAAAGATCGTGGCGCAAGAATCTTGGATCTGTTCGATGCCGATACCGAAAAGATGCTCTATTCGGTGGAACGGGAAATTTCTGGTTTCAAGTTAAAGGGGTTGATTGGTCATCCCAATTTTTCCAACAAAACCAATCGCAATATCTTTCTCTACGTGAATGGTCGTTGGGTGCAGGATCGGCTGATCCAACATGCGATCATGACAGGGTACCGTGGTGTATTAATGACCCAACAGTATCCGATGGTGATATTGAATATTGAAATCGACCCTGCGTTGGTTGATGTGAATGTTCATCCTACCAAACGTGAAGTCCGATTTTCTAATACCAACATGGTGCATCAGATCGTATCGCAGGTGATTCGGGAAAGACTGGATCAGGCGCCGTGGAGGGAGAAAGAGGCGAGGGATGTTTCGCCGCTCGATTTTTTTCAACAGACTCCCAACACTCAAAATCCCGCATTCCCTATTTTTTCTATTCCAACTTCTCACGATCCTTTTAAAGATTTTGCCCCCTCTTTGCAAAAAAATGTTTTTGAAAGTAACGTCATTGATTCGGATAAAAATTCCAAAATCGGAACCCTCGCTTTCTCCTCACTTCGTTTGATCGGACAACTCCACCTCACTTATTTACTTTGCGAGAACGATGGGGCGCTGATTCTTGTTGATCAACATGCAGCGCATGAGCGAATTGGTTTTGAGAAGCTG
>JBGTGJ010000276.1:0-3718 GCA_041746775.1 bacterium | reverse complement strand
TTGCACAGGATGCCAATCAAAAAAATCTTTCGGACCTAGCGCGAGCATTAAGTTCAATAGGGGAACTTCAACAAGAGGTGAGAGGGATCCGAGGGCAACTCGATTCTAATCAATATTTAATGAAGGAATCTGACCGTGTTTACCAAGATCTCGATCTGCGAGTCTCTGCGATGGAGGACAAGGTCAATCAGATCCATCAAATGATTCAAGAGATGCGCGGAGGAGCGGGGGGGACCGAGCCTTTGAAAAAAGCCCCTGCCAAGACAAGTGCGGAGTATGAAGAGTTTCAAAAAATGCTCAATCTCGTCAATGCCCAGGATTTTCAAGGAGCCGCTTCCGGCTTCCTCGGTTTCTTAAAAAAATATCCAAAGAGTGAATATGCCGGTAGCGCTCAATTTTGGGCGGCCGACAGTTTATATATGATGGGGGACTTTGTTCGCGCGATTAGTGAATTCCAAGCCCTTTCTGAAAAATATCCGCAAAGTCCACGAGTTAAAGAAGGGGTCTACAAGCAGGGGCTTTCCTTCATGCGACTCAAAAAATATCCTGAAGCCCGGCTGTTTTTCCAAAAAGTGATGTCCACGTATCCCAGCTCTGCCGAGGCATTGCAGGCCAAGGCACGTTTAGTTCGTTTGGATGAATTAGAGAAAGGGGGAGTCGCAACTGCCTCTGCTACTCCACCGGCAACGTCACAGCCGGTCATGAAACCAAGCCCGATGCCAGGAGCACCAGCGACCCCATCCACGGGAACAGGAAATACCTCTTCCACTCCAGCAACAGCACCAAAATCTCCAACGCCAGCTCCCACTCCACCTCAAGCTGAACCAGCCCCCTCAACCCCTCCAGCTTCTCATGTGCCGTTGTATTAAGGCTTAGGTTGTGAGAGTTAAATCTTATGCTTACCTTGGGAATTGAATCCTCCTGTGATGACCTTTCCATTGCACTCGTCGAAAATGGCAAGGTCCTCGCCAACGTTACTTCTAGCCAAACGACCGAACATCTTCCCTACGGTGGTGTGGTGCCGGAGATTGCCTCACGAGCGCACCTGGAAAAATTAGAATCGACTTTGGACTTAGCTTTGGAAAAAGGGGGAGTCTCACTTCAGCAGATCCATGGGATTGCTGCCACTCATGCCCCGGGATTAGTCGGTTCACTTCTTGTCGGATTAAATTTTGCGAAGGCGTTGGCGTATGGATTGAAGATTCCATTCCGTGGGATTCACCATATCGAAGGGCATCTCTGGAGCGCGTATCTTGAATATGAGCCGATATTTCCCTCATTGGCCTTGATCGTTTCGGGAGGGCACACTCATTTGTTTCGCGTGGATGGATTAGGAAAGTATCGACTGTTAGGACACACGGTCGATGACGCGGCTGGTGAGGCGTTTGATAAAGTGGCGAAAGTGATGGGGCTTGGTTTTCCCGGAGGGCCACTGATTGAAAAATTGGCGAGAGAGGGAAATCCTCAACTCTACTCGTTTGCCATCCCACAGGTGAAGGGGCTTCCACTTCACACCAGCTTTAGTGGGATGAAGACGGCGGCGTTGGAGTATTTTAACTCTGATCCTTCGCGAACAGCGGATCTCGCCGCCTCCTTCCAACGAGGGGTCGTTCACGCACTCTCCACGATGGTATCGCGAGCTCTTAAAACGGATCATTTCCAGCAATTAGTCGTTGCTGGCGGAGTCGCTTGCAATCAACCGTTGCGACTCGCCTTTCAAAAAATTTCCGAAGAACACAAAATTCCCCTCACTCTTCCTCAACCGAAATATTGCACCGATAATGGGGCGATGATTGCGTTTTTGGGTGAAAAATATTTGCAGCAAGGGATGACAAGTCCATTATCTCTCAATGCTTTTGCAAGAATGGAGCTGGGGGCGTGATTCAAGGAGAGCCGGTCAGGGCAAAAAAATCACTCGGACAACACTTTTTAGTTTCGCAGCGGATTATTCAAAAAATATTAGGTCATCTTCATCTCACTCCTTCCGACCAGGTTCTGGAGATTGGACCGGGAAGGGGGGCGCTGACTTATCCTTTAGTCACAAAAGTTGGAAAACTATTACTTATTGAAAAGGATGCTTTTCTTGCCGAGCGTTTACGTGAACAATTTGAAAAATTTTCTAATCTTGAAGTGCTCAATGAAGATTTTTTAGATTTGTCCTTCACCGAAGTTACCACCATTCTTGGCAGTGAGTATAAAGTCGTCTCCAATCTCCCATATAATGTCGCCACCCCGATTTTGACTAAGCTCTTGTTCAATGCTCCACCTCAAACCTTGATGGTACTGATGTTCCAAAAAGAGGTAGGCGATCGCCTCCTTGCCACTCCTCATCACAAAGAGTATGGCTCACTCACGATTTTTGTTAAGTTATTTGCAGAGGTCCGGCTGCTTCTCACCATTGGGCGCAATGCGTTTCGGCCTCCACCCAAGGTAGAAAGTTCGGTGTTACGTTTCAAAATTCTAGATGAGCCGCTGCTCCCTTATGCCGATTTAGAAAAGTTTGAGTTGCTACTGCGTGCTGGATTTGCGCAGCGTCGCAAAATGCTCAGGCAAAACCTAAGAGTCTATTTTTCTGGCGCCTCTGCGGAAGATATTGAAAATCGTCTCCGATCTGTGGAAGCTTTACCCACTGCAAGGGCCGAAGAGCTTTCGGTGGAGCAATGGTTGAGTTTATTTCGACTTTTATGATTCCATTTCGTTACATCGCTGTGGAAGGGCCAATTGGTGTAGGCAAGACGACCCTGACCAATCTTTTGGCCGAGGAATTTCAGGGGAAGATTGTTCTTGAAGAGGCCGAGACTAATCCGTTTCTGCCTAATTTTTACAAAGATCCGCAGGCGTACGCTTTTCAAACCCAAGTATTTTTTCTGCTCTCTCGATACCAACAACAAAAGCAATTGATGCAGCAGGATCTCTTCAAACAGGTCACCATCTCCGATTATATTTTTGCTAAAGATCGAATCTTTGCGATGCTCAACCTCAGTGAGGAAGAGATCAACCTTTATGAAAAACTTTACCATGTGTTAGATGCGCAAGTTCCCAAACCGGATCTGGTGATTTTTCTCCAGGCCAGTGTCGAAGCGTTGCGCGAGAGGATCAAAAAACGAGGCATCGCCCACGAAAAACATATTTCTGGCCAATATATTGATCGCTTGTGTCAGGCCTATAATCAGTTTTTCTTTCAATACGATGAAACTCCGCTTTTAACCGTCAATTGCACTGAGATTGACATCGTGAAAAATCAGGAAGACTATAAAGATCTGCTTCGCGAAATTCTTAATATGAAAAAATCGAAGTTAAAAAAACATTATGTTTCGATAAGTAGTAAAAAATGAAACTCACCGTTCCACAAATCACTGCAATGAAAAAAACTGGCAAGAAAATTGCCATGGTCACCGCCTACGATTACACGTTCTCCAAAATTCTCGATGAAGCAGGAGTCGATATCCTTTTGGTGGGAGATTCTCTCGGCATGGTGATTCAGGGAAGAAAGAATACCCTGGGGGTGACGCTGGATCAAATGATCTATCACACGCATTGCGTGGCCAAGGGGGCTGAGCGGGCGCATGTGGTATGTGATTTGCCGTTTCTCTCGTATCAAAGTTCCAAAGAAGAGGCGATCAAGACGGCGGGGCTTGCTTTGAAAAAAGGGAAGGCGGAGGCGGTCAAGATGGAAGGGGGGGAAGAGATTGCGGAGATTGTTCACGCGGTGACTTCT
>JBGTGJ010000275.1:0-2962 GCA_041746775.1 bacterium | reverse complement strand
CGATAACAATGAGTTAGATGACCTCATCATCGCTCGAACCGATGGCACCCCTACCTACAATTTTGTCGTCGTCGTGGACGATGTCACCATGAAGATTACCCATGTGATCCGCGGTGATGATCACCTCAACAATACCCCGCGACAGATCCAACTCTACCAGGCCTTTAACTATCCTACTCCCAGTTTCGCGCACGTCCCGATGATTCTTGGAGCCGACAAAACCCGACTTAGCAAGCGACATGGCGCCACTTCCGTTTTGGCCTATCAGGAGCAAGGTTACCTCCCTCAAGCTCTACTCAACTATCTGGTACGACTCGGTTGGTCACATGGGGATGAAGAAATTTTTAGTTTAGAAAAGTTATGCGAAGTTTTTGATATTGCGAAGGTCGGAACCGCAGCCGCGGTCTTCAACCCCGAAAAACTTTTGTGGTTGAACGGGCATTGGATTCGCGAATCTACCCCGCATCAACTCCTTCAAATCACCCTCCCTTTCCTCAAAAAGAAGGGGATTGAAATTCACGACACCGTCTATGCCGAAAGGGCTATCGCCTCGTGTCAAGAAAAGGTCAAAACTTTAGTAGAATTGGCCGACATGTCGGCATTTTATTTTTTGGAAGAAATTACGATCGATGAAGAGGCGAAAAAGAAGGGACTGCAGGAAGATGGAAAAAAAATCTTGGAGGAGGTGCTGCCGTTATTGCTAAAATTAGAACCTCTGAATGCGGAAAATATTTCGGAATGCCTTAACAAATTTGCAGAAGAAAATGGACTGAAACTCGGCAAGATCGCCCAACCCCTTCGCGCCGCGTTGACCGGATCGATGGTTAGTCCAGGGATATTTGATGTCATCGCGATCGTGGGAAAAGAACGAGTCGAGAAAAGAATACAAAAAGCCCTTGTCCCAAGCCTTTCCTCGAATTAGTATACAAATATTCTTATGAACAACAAAGCCTTAGTCAATGTTAACGTGGTCGGATACTCCCTTCTTCCCACGCCTAAAAAAATCCAAGAACAATTTCCGATGACCGAAAAAAGCATGGAAACGGTCTTACAAGGGCGTCAGGTAGTTCGAGATATTTTGGACGGAAAAGATTCTCGCCTCTTCGTGGTGATCGGCCCTTGTTCGATTCACGATCCGAAAGCGGCACTGGAATATGCAGAACGGCTTAAGAAACTGGCGGACGAGGTGAAAGACAAGTTCGTTCTTTTGATGCGAGTCTATTTTGAAAAGCCCAGGACCACCACCGGCTGGAAGGGGTTGATCAACGACCCTTTCATGGACGACTCGTTTCGCATCGAAGAAGGTTTAAAGATCGCGCGCAAACTCTTAATCCAACTGACCGAAGCAGGTTTACCTACCGCCACCGAGGCGCTTGACCCCGTTGTCCCTCAATATATTTCGGAATTGATCTGTTGGTCCGCCATTGGCGCCCGTACGACGGAATCCCAGACCCATCGCGAAATTGCGAGCGGTCTCTCCATGCCGGTCGGTTTTAAAAATGGGACCGATGGAAATATTCAGGTGGCATTGAACGCCATGAAATCGGCCTTAAGCCCCCACAGTTTTTTAGGAATAGATCCGGATGGTCGTATCTCGGTTTTTCAGACCAAAGGGAATCCGTATAGCCACATCGTTCTGCGTGGCGGTGAAACCAAGCCGAACTACGATTCGGAAAGTGTCACACAATGCGAAGCTGCGTTGGAAAAGGCAGGCCTTCCCAAAAAGATCATGATCGATTGCAGCCATGGCAACTCCAATAAAGATCACCGCAAACAACCGACGGTCTTCCAATCGGTCACCGATCAAGTTTCCGGCGGAAACCGTTCCATCGCCGGCTTGATGGTCGAAAGTAATCTCTTCGAAGGAAATCAAAATATTCCGAAAGACTTACACCAACTCAAGTACGGAATCTCTGTGACTGATAAATGCATTGATTGGAAAACCACCGAAGAGATGATCCTTGATGCCCACCGGAACATGAAAATGTGAAGAAAAATCCTCATAAGATTCGTATCGACCACCTCCTCGTCTCTCAAAACCTCGCCCCCTCCCGTGAACGTGGCCAAGCATTCATCATGGCCGGTCAGGTATTTGTGGGTGATCATAAAGTTTTGAAGGCGTCCGAAACATTTCCTGCAGAAACCATCATCACCCTTAAAGGGGCCGATCATCCGTATGTCAGTCGAGGTGGAGTGAAATTGGGTGGAGCGTTGGACCATTTCCAGATCAACCCCAAGGATAAAATCTGCCTCGACATCGGTGCTTCGACCGGAGGATTCACCGACTGCCTATTACAACGTGGGGGACGAAAAGTTTACACCTTGGATGTCGGAACCAACCAACTCGACTTTCGCCTTCGCCAAGACCCTCGAGTCATCAGCCGGGAAAACTTTAACGTCAGACATTTAAAAAAAGGGGATATTCCAGAATTCATCGACCTGATTGTCGCCGATGTTTCGTTTATCTCACTAAAGAAAATCATCCCCCCCCTCGTCGATGTGATTTTGGGAAATTGGGAAATTTTGTTGCTCATCAAACCACAGTTTGAAGCGGGAAAAGCCGAGGTTGGCAAAGGGGGAATCGTCAAGGATGAGCAGTTACACCGCAAAATTATTGAGGATCTTACTAGATTTACCGAAGATTATGATTTAGCAGTTCAAGGGGTGGCCCCTTCGGTCATCAAGGGGAATCAAGGGAATCAAGAATACTTTTTATGGGCGATCCATTCTGCTTTACCAAAATAAAATACCTATCTTGAAAAGACCCCCACAGGTTAAGATATAAATAGAAAATGTCGAAAAATTGCTGCTTAAAACTTAGCTTAATCAGTTTTCTGATCATGTTTGGAAGTGGGCAGGTCTATGCGATTACCCTCCCAGAAGAAAAAAAATCTGTTCCAACAGAAAAAAACTCGTCCATCGATCTCTTCGAAGCCAAAGAAATCGAACCTGAAGGAAATAG
>JBGTGJ010000274.1:0-7257 GCA_041746775.1 bacterium | reverse complement strand
AAATTGGATCTTATGTTATGGGGGATTTACACATCCTTTGATAAAAAATCGAGGAGAAAAGACATCATAAATACAGATAGCTTTCATAGAAATCAAATACTTCATTTTGCTTCCCAAGCAAATACGAGATTGAAGGTATTATGATGAAAAAAATGATGCGAAAATAAGATTTGGTTTTGACGAAGCGAAATAAATTCTGTAAGAGAAAACGATATTGGGAAAAACTCGAGGGGTTTCATGAAGACTAAGTTTATTTTTACAACCGGAGGAGTCGTCTCCTCTTTGGGAAAAGGGCTCGCTACCGCTAGCATCGGTGCCCTCCTCGAAAATCGTGGCCTCAAAATCAATATCCTAAAATTAGATCCTTATATCAATGTCGACCCCGGAACGATGAATCCGTTCCAACACGGTGAGGTCTTTGTGACCGATGATGGGGCGGAAACCGATCTCGATTTGGGGCACTATGAACGCTTCACCCACGCCAAACTCACCCGACGCAACAACGTGACGACTGGAAAGATCTACAACACCGTCATCCAAAAAGAGCGAAAAGGGGAATATTTGGGAAAAACCGTTCAGGTGATTCCTCATATTACCGATGAGATCAAAGCGGCGATCATGCGAGTGGCTGAAGGGGTTGATCTAGTCATGGTCGAGATTGGCGGAACGGTAGGGGATATTGAAAGCCTCCCCTTCTTGGAGGCGATTCGACAATTCAAATATGATGTTGGAAAAGAAAACGTCCTATACGTTCACCTCACCCTTGTCCCTTATATTGCTGCTGCAGGGGAGCTCAAAACCAAGCCATCCCAACACAGTGTCCAAAAGCTTCGTGAAATCGGTATCCAGCCAGACATCCTGTTGTGTCGTACGGAAAAAGATTTAAATAAAGAGATCAAAGCGAAGATTGCAATGTTCTGTAACGTTAGCCCTGACTCCGTCTTTACCGCAAAGGATGTTGAATCGATCTATGAAGTCCCTATGCTGTTCCACCAGGAGGGGGTCGACGAAAAGATTGTGGAAATCCTCAATATTTGGACCCGCACCCCTGATCTCCTCGAGTGGAAAGATCTGGTAGAAAAAATCCACCACCCGCAACAAGAGGTGAATATTGCGGTGGTTGGAAAATATGTTCACCTCACCGATAGTTACAAAAGTCTTAATGAGGCCCTCAAACATGGCGGTTTTGCCAATAATGCGAAGGTGAATCTGAAGTTTTTTGACAGCGAAGAATTGATGGGAAAAGATCTCGGAGAAGAATTATCCAATATGGATGGGATCTTGGTCCCTGGTGGTTTTGGTGATCGAGGGGTCGAAGGGAAAATCCGAGCGATCCAATATGCCCGTGAAAAACAGATCCCATTTTTTGGAATTTGTCTCGGGATGCAGCTTGCTTGTATCGAGTTTGCACGAAACGTCTGCGGTATCACCGCCGCCAACAGCCGTGAGTTTGACGAAAATTGTGGCGAGCCGGTCATCGATTTAATGGAAGAACAAAAAAAGCTGATCAACAAAGGGGCAACGATGCGGCTGGGAAGTTACCCCTGCATTATTGAAAAAGAGACCTTGGCGCAACGAGTCTATCAAGATCGCCAAATTTCGGAGCGCCATCGTCATCGCTACGAATTTAACAACGAGTACCGGAAGGCGCTAGAAGACCAAGGGTTCAAGTTTTCTGGCCAATCTCCCGATAAGGTTTTGGTCGAAATCATCGAATTGCCGCAGCATCCATATTTCATCGCCTGTCAATTTCACCCCGAGTTTAAATCAAGACCGATGCACCCCCATCCTCTTTTTTCCTATTTTATTCAGGCAAGTCTTCTCAATGCACAACGTCAAGAATGGAGCTCGAAAAAAACCGATAAAATTCCCAATGAAACCGCTTCATCGACTCAACCACTAAAACAGGGCTTGAAAAATTAGTTCGTTTGAGCCTCCTTCGTTCAAATTTTTTTTTCTCTTTTGACCATTGCCTTGACAACCACCACCAAGCTTTTTATGATTTTCATTAGAGAGAGGAAGAGAGTGATTCATCCCTTCCATATTTGATCGATCGAGGCAATTTCATGGCATTAGAAATTAAACAGAACCTAAAACTTTCCCAATCCCTCGTCATCACCCCCCAACTTCAACAAGCGATCAAATTACTTCAACTTAGCCAAATGGAACTCGTCGAGGTAGTTCAACAGGAAATGCTTGAAAACCCTCTGCTGGAGGAAGCCGCCGAGGTCGAAGCCCTTCCCGAAAATGAACCACCCGAAATCGTCAATGAACGTGAAGAGCTGGAAAGCCCCGTCGAAACCAATCAGTTAAATGAAAACGGAGACAACGAAATCGGCGGTAAAGAGGGGGACTTTAAAGAAGAGCCGAAGGATTTTGATTGGGACAACTATCTTAATACCTACAACGCCCCTGATATCCCCCGTTATAACGGCAATGGTGAAGACCTCCCCTCTTTTGAAAATACCCTCGCCACAAAAACCTCACTTTTCGATCATCTGATGTGGCAACTGCAATTATCCAATCTTTCTCCGCAAGAGATCGAAATTGGAGCCTCCGTCATCGCCAGCATCGACGACGATGGTTATCTGCGAGATCCGATGGAAGAGATCTCACAAAGAGTGGGATGTGAAATCACCGTGGCAGAACAGGTACTCGGAAAGATCCAAGAATTTGATCCACCAGGGGTAGGGGCTAGAGATTTAAAAGAATGCCTGCTGATTCAGGTTTGCCTCATTAAACATGAACCGGCCCTGCTCAGCAAAATGATTCAAGACCATCTCTCACTCCTCGAACGAAAAGATTATCTCAAATTAGCCAAAGAGCTAAAAATATCTCTCACCAAGGTTCAAGAACTAGCGAAGATCATCCATGAATTTGAGCCCAAACCTGGCCGAGCGTTCGGCACTTCCGATGCACAATATATTCAACCGGACGTGTACGTTCAGAAAATCGGGTCGGAATGGGTGGTTTTACTCAATGAAGATGGGCTACCTAAACTCAAAGTCAGTTCACTTTATAAAAGCATGATGGATGGAAACGGCCCTTCGGCCACCAAAGAGTATGTCCAAAACAAACTTCGATCGGCGATTTGGTTGATTCGCAGCATCCATCAAAGACAGAGAACTCTTTACCGCGTCTCTAAAGCGATCATCAAATTTCAAAGAGAATTTTTTGATAAAGGAAGTGGTTTCCTAAAACCGATGGTCTTAAGGGACGTCGCCAACGAGATTGAAATGCATGAATCGACTGTTTCTCGAGTGACCACCAGCAAATACATGCACACCCCACACGGCATTTTAGAGCTTAAATATTTTTTCAATAGTGGTGTCGTCACGTCGGAAGGGGATGCCATCGCCAGTGAATCGATTAAAAACAAAATTAGGGCGCTCATTTCCCAGGAAAATCCAAAAAAACCCCTCTCCGATCAAGATATCGTTCAGTTGCTAAAAGGGGGAAGCATTGAAATCGCCCGACGCACCGTTGCAAAATACCGGGAGAATTTAGGAATTTCTTCCTCTTCCAAGAGGAGACAGCTTTTTTAAAAACTGATCGCTCAATATCCATCTTTTTCACGAAAGGAGATCCCTCAATGAATATCACCGTAACCTTTCGACATATCCCCTCCTCCAATCCACTCCGTCGGTACGCCGAACAAAAAGTTGAGAAGTTTAAAAAATTTCTTTTAGAACCGATTGATATCCACGTGGTATTAACGATCGAAAAAATCCGACATATCGCAGAAATGACCCTTCAATCCAAAAACTTTTCAGCTCATGGCGCAGAAGAAAATTCCGATCTTTATACTGCTATTGATAACGTCATGGACAAAATGGAAGCACAGCTACGCAAACATAAAGGAAAAGTGAAGGCGCACAAAAGTGATATGAAGGTGGCAGAGGTCCTCTCCGCTGATTTTTCGCATCTGGAGGAGTAGGATAATTTTGCGGAATTTGTCCAAAATTCCTTGAACTTTTATGCGGTGTGGCATACACCGACCCAAATCCAGTTCATTCATTATTCATCTTTACGGGTTGGGTCTGCCTATGAAAGTTATCGAAATCCTCCGCCCCGAGTCGATCATTGCGGAGCTAAAATCGAAAGATAAATCAACAGTTCTGAAAGAGCTTGCTGAAGCAGTAGGGCGCTCCGATCAGACAATCAACATGGACGAACTCTTTCAGACCTTATTAGAAAGAGAAAAATTAGGCTCCACCGGAATCGGCAGTGGCGTCGCTATCCCTCACGGAAAACTCCCTAACATTACTCATATTATCGCCGGCTTTGGTCGCTCTACCCCAGGGATTGATTTTGACTCGCAAGATGGTGAGCCTGCCCACCTCTTTTTCGCACTAGTCGCCCCCGAAAATACTGCTGGCCTCCATCTTAAAGCACTAGCCAAATTATCCCGTCTGTTAAAAAATCCCGACTTTCGCCAAAAACTGCTGCTAGCCCCTGATGCCGAATCCCTCTACCGAATCATCGCTGAAGAAGATGAAAAATCGTGACACTTTGATCCTTTAATAAATTATGTTACTTTAATAGCCTATGATTTCGATCCAAGTGGCCGAGCTATTAAAAGACCGTGATTATCACCTCAATCTTGAACTACTCGCAGGCAAACAGGGGCTGTTAAAAAAAATCACCATCCCGCGAATTCAAAAACCGGGGCTCGCTTTGACAGGGGATACGTCAAACCTCCACTCTGGGCGCCTCCAGATTCTGGGTAAATCTGAAATTAAATACCTTCGCGAACTGTCTCCGCAAAAACTCAAAAGTGTCATTCAAAAGATTTGCAAAATTGACCTTTCAGCCATGGTGATCACTCGAGGAAATCCGGTTCCCCCTATTTTGCTGGAAGAAGCTGAAAAAAATTCGATCCCTCTCTTCACGACCAATCTCCTCACCAGCACTTTTATCAATAGAATCACCCGCTTTTTGGAAGATAAACTGACCGCCTCCACCAACATTCATGGGGTTTTAATGGATGTTTATGGGGTGGGAATATTGATCATCGGAAAAAGCGGCATTGGGAAAAGTGAGGCCGCATTAGACCTCATTCTACGTGGGCACCGTCTCGTGGCGGATGATATTGTAGAGATTAAAAAGAAGCCCCCTGCCACGCTGTCCGGAATGAGTAGTGAAATCATTCGATACCATATGGAAATTCGTGGCTTAGGGATTATCAATATCGAAGATTTATTTGGTGTCGCCGCGATTCGTGATCGCAAGGTACTCGATATCGTCGTGGAACTCGCGGAGTGGAATCCTAAAGAAGAGTATGACCGTCTGGGAATGGAAGAACAGACCCACCTTATCTTAGACGTCAAAGTCCCCTATCTTAAAATCCCGGTAAGACCAGGGAGAAACATTACGACGATCATCGAAGTCGCGGCACGAAATCACCTTTTAAAACAACGCGGCCATTTTAGTGCCCAAGAATTTGATGAAAAATTGAATCAAGACCTATTGCATCAAGAAAAAATCAACAAAACCCTTTGGAACTCATTAGAATGAACTTGGTATCCAAAAACTCAAACTCCCCAAGTGATATCGGCTTTATCTTAGTCACACATCCCGGCATTGGTGCGGAGATGTTGCGAGTTACCGAAAAAATTCTTAAAGAAAAAAGTCATATCCTTGCCGTTGATTATACCTTTGATCAACCCCCCGAGGATTTTAAAAACAACATCTCAGCGGCCATCCAATCATTAAAGGGTAAAAAAGGGATTATTATTTTGACCGATATGTATGGAGCAACCCCTACCAACTTGTGTCGGGATTTTTACGTCAATGAAAACGTGAGGCTACTGACCGGTTTTAATTTGCCCATGTTACTGAAGGCCTCCACCGCCTCCTTTCATGACTCGCTCGAGAACGTGATTCAATATTTAAAAGCTTATGGAGCAGAAAATATTCGCACCTATCCCTAATCTTTTGAGGACCTATGTTAATAGAGAAGGAAATAAAAATTATCAACAAGCTAGGGTTACACGCTCGAGCCGCCGCTCAGTTTGTTAAAACTGCCAATCAGTTTTCTAGCGATGTCAAAGTGTTAAAAAATCGGATGGAGGTAAACGGTAAAAGCATCATGGGGGTATTAACCCTGGCCGCTTCGATGGGAACTACCATCAAAATTATTTGCCAAGGGCCGGATTCAAAAGAGGCTTTAGAAGCGTTATGTCAGCTCATCGAAAATAAATTTTCGGAAAAAGAATGAAAGCAGCACCCAACAAAATAAAAGGGAAGCTCGGCAAAGCTGTTTCAAATCAGGTGATAGGGATCCCTGCATCCCCAGGGATCGCCCTTGGCGAGGCGTTTGTTTTGGAAAGGACCACCTTTAATCTCCCCCGTTATTGGGTGCATGCCAAAGAGATTTCGGGGGAAATTCACCGCTTCAATCAGGCATTAGAAAAGGCTCGGCACGAACTAGAAAAGATCAAAGAGAAGCTTTGCAAATTTGAGGGGAAAGAACAGCTTCATATCCTCGAAGCCTATACCCTGATTCTCCGAGACGAGATGCTCACCCAAAACACCGTTCAAACCATTAAAACGGAGCATATCAATGCGGAATGGGCCCTCTATAAGAATATTGAAAAGATCAAAGATGTTTTCAAAAACGTCGCCGAAACCCATTTTCAAGAGCGGACCAGTGACTTTGATTACATCGGCCAGCGAATCATCAGTTACCTTTCTGGAAAAACGGAAGATAAATTTAAAAACATTCCATTTCACGCGATCATTGTCGCTCATGACCTCTCTCCCGCCGAAGCGACCCAGATGCTTAAATTCAAGATTAAGGGGATCATCACCGAACTAGGGGGGAAAACCAGCCACACGGCAATTATCTCTCGCGCACTCGAAATCCCCTCAGTGGTCGGATGTGCCGGTATCACCGCAAAAGCGCAGACCTCCGATCGACTGATCGTTGATGGCAACAAAGGGATTGTGATCCTGCGCCCTACGTCGGAACAACAGAAGGAATATGAGCATGATCGGCAGCATGAAAATGCCGTTCATCGAGTTTTGTTAAAAGATATTCATCTCCCTGCTGAAACAAAAGATGGCTATCGGATTCGTCTAGCGGCGAATATGGAACTGATCGAAGAACTCCCTTCTATTAAGGAACATGGGGCGGAAGGGATCGGCCTCTATCGAACAGAATTTCTATTCCTCAATCGCAAAGCCCCTCCGACAGAAGAAGAGCACTTTGAAAATTATAAAAAAGTTTTGAAAGCGGCTTACCCTTATTATGCC
>JBGTGJ010000273.1:0-6329 GCA_041746775.1 bacterium | reverse complement strand
GGAGGTGAGGGAGTGGATTGATAACAACGAAGTGAACGAAACTCCTTCTAAAGAACAAAATAATGCCGAAAATATAGAGACCTTACAAGAGCTTGCCAACCAGTCCGATTTGATTGGGTTCAATAAAAAACTTGCTGAGCTCTTCACACAGGCATTTCAAAAACCAAAGATCGAAGAGGCGGTGGCTGACATCATTACGCTGCGAGAGGGACTTGAAGATATTAGGATTGCAGATTTTGGGACTTCAGATCGGTTAGGAATAGAATCAACGACTCCAACACCTTCCCTTCCACCTCCCCCCGCCTCTGAGATGGCTATCAAATTTCAAAATTATTTAGCCAAGCTGGAGGCGACTTTTAACGCCAGTGGGTGGGATTCCAGTCGCTTGGGTCAAGCCCTGGCATATTTTGGGAAACTTTTAAAAGAACTGGGGCAAAAAAAGAGAGCGGAGGCAAATTTTCAAAAAGCTTTTGAAGAATTGTGTAAAGTCATCCATGAGGCTCATCCAGATTTTGAATGGGCTGGAAGAATTGTAGAATCGATACAGAAGGGGAAATTCGAAGGGCACCCGCCTATTGACAAATTAGTCGATCAAGGAAAATTTGCTGAAGCCATAACTAACATGGGCGAACCAGAAGTGGATAATGTCAATTCTGTAATAGATCTTTTCTATTTGGTCCTCGCCGCGAAAAAAGCTGGGCAACTTAAAAATCTCAAGCTCTCTGCTAAAGCTGTTCTCCCTCCTGCCACCACCCCAGCTTTTCCACCATCTCTTCCGCCTCCTCAACCTCCGCCAGTCTCCAACTTCACCGCTAAATTCAAAGAAAGATTTGAAGAACTTCAAAAGCTCTCTGAAGCAAACATCTCAGGGGAAAAAATTGATCTCAAAAGAAATCAGCATAAATATCTGTTGGCATGGGCCGCTTCGATCGAAAAAATGTTGAGCAATGATCGTAAGAGCGAAGAAATTTTAGCTAAAATCGGAAAAAATGAAGTAATAATGGAGATAGTTAATCAACCTGACCAATTAATTCAGAACTCGCCGGAGGTGGGAAATAGCTTTCACGAAATTAAAAACATAGTGGAGAGTCGTCAATTTGTTAATTTGCTCGATGTCATACATGAATTTAGACAGTTTGAAGAACTTATTGGTTTTAACTATCTCAAAGAAATGGTGGCGCTCGCTTATGCTGTTCATCTCGCCAAAGAAACCGGACAATTAGGAAAATTTTTAGATCCGTCTTCAATACCTTCCACACCAGTTCGCGCTCAAACCATAGTCCCCAACTTCGCTGCTAAATTCAAAGAACGATTAGAAATGATCCAGCGGGAAGCAGCCGTGATTACACCAGGGGCCCGTAAGGGTTGGGAAAAAAATAATCATCGAGGAGTTATGGTATTTGCTGCATCGATCGAACAGATGTTGGGGAATAAGCGGGAAAGCAAAAAGATTGCCCGTCAAATCACGGACCTTACCACGGAACGTGAGGAAATTATTAATAACCCCATTGCATATTTTCAGAGAGTACAATCAAAATTTTCCAAACCTTTTGCTGAATTTTTTAAAAAAATAAAAAAGATACTTGAAGAGGGTGATTTGAGTCTATTGTTTGAAGAAATAAAAAGATTTGCGGACTCAGGAAAATTGCCGGCCGCTAACGCGAAACATCATGGTGAAATGCACCTTTGGGCCCACACGATTTACTTGGCCCAGCAGGGTGGGCAATTAGAAAAATTTACAGGGATTGCACCAAAACTTTCCACGCCACCTACCCTCGACTTAACTGTTAAATTCAAAGAGAGATTTGAAGAAATTCTCAAATTATCTGAAGAAAAGATTCCAGGAGGAGGGTGGGTAAGAACCAAAAAAGACGAACATCAACTTGTATTGGCATTGGCTGCTGCTATTGAAAAAATATTGGGGAACGATCGTGAGAGCGAGGAAATTTTCGCTAAAATCGAACCAAGTAAAGATATCAGCAGTGAAAGGCTAATTGGAATTTTGAATCAACCTGATCAAGAGATTGGAGCTTGGTTAGCACTGAATAGCTTTAAAGAAATAAGAGAAATTGTAGAGAGTCGACAATGGGATAACTTGCTTGATGCGATACTTAAAAATAGACAAGTTAACAGAGATACTGGAGCTAGCTATTACGTAGAGATGGTAGGGTTCGCTTATGCAGTTCTTCTTGCCAAAAAAACGGGGCAATTGGAAAATTTAACAAAGCCTGCGTTAACATTTTCTATTCAAACGCCGACTCTAACTTCGATTCAAAGTCCTCCATTAAATTTAAAACCCCACCCCTACACCTTCGCCCATCTCCCCAAGCGAGACATCAACACGATCCCCGAAGAATATCGCAAGCTGATCCCTTCACCCAAAAATATTTCTTACTTTCCTCGCTTCCAAAACATCTTAGATGAGAGCGCTTCACTGGTCATGGCGCCGAATCTCATTCCGATTCGATATTTTGGTCCGCCTGGAACTGGAAAGACGACGATCCCTGATTTGATTGCTGCCAAGATGGGGGTGCCATTGTTGCGGTTTGCCTTTAGTAAGAAAACCGACCCGACCGATCTTGAAGGGATGTGGACGATGGAGATGGTGCCGGGGGAAACTGAACCACAGCCGGTTTTCAAGAAGGGGCTCCCCTACAGTGCGATCACCCAAGGGTTTCATCTCGTCTGGGACGAACCGGATCTTGGAACGATCAAAGCACTCGGTTCGTCCAACAACAAAACCGATCCAAAAGATCATATCTGGGTCAAACAGGAGGATGGGTCCACCAAGAAAGAGCCGGTGCACCCAGATTATCGAGTTTATGCCAGTGAAAATGGGGCAGGAGAGGTGGGGCGAGGAACGCATGAAGATGATTATCTCCGACGCTTCGTCAGTTATCACGTAGGGCCTTGGACGGAACCAGAGACGACTTACGTCCTCACCGATGTTTATGAAAATTTTGCTGGCAAACGTCGATGGTCGCATAAGCTGACCGAGACCTTGGCCGCTTTTCACACGTCGATGTTTGATAAAGCGAAGGGGATCAAAGATGCAACCTCATCCATTCAATTCGGTGCCGGCATTGGACAGAAAGTGGCCTTTACCCCTCGTTCAGTTTTGCGAATGGCGCAACGTCTGATTGCATTAGGTGAAATCACTTCAGAAAATCTCTCCCGTTCGCTTCGCTCGGAATACATCCTGCCACTCGCGGATCCCACCGATCGAGAGATTGCCTGGGGGGATGCAAAAGCAACCTTTGGTCCGGTTTCCCAATCGCTCGGATGGTCGACGGATGTCATTGGAGAGGGACCGATCCCCAAACCGACCTTACCATCGATCTCGCAAAAATATTTAAACGGACGAAAGATCCGCCAAAGGGGATTTATCTGGCATGACCAAGCGGTTCGTATCGCCGATGAGACATTGTGGAATTTTCAATTAGGGATCGATGTCTTTTTGTTAGGAGTGCCGGGGGAAGGAAAGACCGATATTGGGCTCGAAATTGCGCGATTGCTCGGTGTGAATTACCTTCGGGTCGATATCAATCCTGAAACAGATGAAGAAGATCTGATCGGTCAATGGGGAAGAGCAAAAAAAGGATTTCAATTTATCGATGGCCCCGTCACCACGATTGTTCGTCAGGGAAATATTTTGGGGCATATGGATGAATTTCTACAAGGGGATCCGCCGAAATTAGAATCAGTGTTTAATCCCTTGGGGGATCGTCCACCGGTATTGCTCGTCAAGAGCACGCAAGAGGTCCTCTCGCGCCGTCCTGGCACTTATCTGCTTAAGACTAGTAACGAAGCGCATGGAAATGTCACTCGTAACGAAGCTTCTAGCGCTAGCCTCAGTCGAGATGCGGTGATTTATCTGACTGGGGATTTTGCGATGACCCCCGAGGCGAAGTTGCAGCTTTCGAAAGGGTATGCGGAGTTGCCGATGGTGATCGGTGGCGGGAGATTGAGCGGTGAGGGGTTCAAATTGCGGATGGGATTTTCTGAAGAGGAGGGGATTCGAAAAAGAATTCCTCAAAACGTTCGTTTCTCCTTAAGCTCTGCAACGGATCCCGAAAAAGAACGCTTTCAAGACCTTCCGGTTCATCCCGAGCTACAACAAAAATTTAAAATCCCTACTGACTTGATCTTTGATCATGAAGAACAAAAATTTTACGAAAAAAATCCAGACGGTGCTCGCAGCCCTGCCAGCAAAGCGACTCTCCAGGCAATTCAAAGGTACGCTCACTACGTCAACACCAGAACTAAATTAGATATGGCAGGAGCGACGCAGAGGGTATTTGAAATACATTATGGATACAGCGGGGAACATCGAACTAGTCTCAACAGTCGACAGATCCTACTCAATCTCGCTGAGCTCTTAAAATATCCACTGCTCGGTGCGCTCGGCGAAGGAAAGCATGAGTATGCTCACGCCACGATTGATGAACCGCATCCCGAGTATGACGCCACACCGGAAGGGAGGCTGTTGGCGAACGGTATGGGGGATCCGCGGATGGATGAGTATGCTTCCTCGCTACGTGGAGATTTTCGTGAGCAGGTTCAAGCGGCGGTTCGTTTCGATTATCCCAAGGAGTTGAGTGAAGAGGCGATTCAACTTCACCAATCACTTCTTGCTCATGAACAGTTCGTACATGGACTCGTTCTTACTTATCATCAGGGGAAAATTCCCCAATGGATCATTGATTCGAATGTGAAATCGGCTCTTGAAGAGGCAATGCCGATTCTTAAAAAAGCGGCGACTCTGTTTCCAAAAACCACACAAAAACAAGACCGTGAAGAGGCAGCTGCAGATTTTTATAAATTAGTCGACCAGGTAAAGCCGATTTATGAACGTTTAATCGGTCGCTCGCTGGAACAAATCAAACAACGTTTGGAGCAGGGGGAATCGCCGGAAGATTTGAAGCAGCCGTTTATGCCGAAGGGAAGTGGGGGAGAGGGGGAGAAGCAAGAGGCAGGAAGTATGAAGCCGGAGGCTGGAAAGGACGATGTAGGGGCGACCCCAAGTGGTCGCCCAGAAGGCACCCAAGGGGAAACGACCTCCGGAAAAACTGACGAGCATAAAACCGCAAACAAAAATGATTCTGCCCCTGAGACAGCGAAGCCTGTGGAAGGAACTCCCCCAGATCAGAATCCCAATCCAGAAAATCTCCCGAAGTTAATTCTCAAAGCTCGCGCCGAAAAATTGGCCGATCAGTTTGAGCCGAAGGATCCGGGGTTGCGGCAGATTCGGATTAAACAAATCGCGGAGGCGCAAGGGAAGCAAGAGGGGGAGATTCCCGATGGTTCTACAAATGATCCTGCAGAGGAAAACTCTTCGCTGACTCCGCAAGAGCTGCAACAAATCAAGGTCGAGCGACAAAAGGTGATAGAAGCTGCTGTCGAAAATAATTTGTATAGAAAGCTCCTCCCACCCGGAATCAAAGCGGCGGCGCGAAGATTAAAAAGAAAGATGCCACCGACCGAGCCGGTCTATTCCGATAATTTTAAGACTTCAGGAAAAAAGATGTCTCCGAAACGGGCGGTGCAAGATTCGATCAGCCCGGTTCCGACGGGAAAAATCTATCAAAAACGTGGTGCGGTGGAGGATTACAGTGTCAATGTGGTGATTGTTAGTGATGTCTCTATCTCGATGGTTGATTCCGGTGCAGATCTCAATGCATTAAAAGGTTCTGCTACGGCGATTTGTTTGAGTGAGGAGCTGCAAATCGATTATGGGGAGATTATTACCGGTTCCATCGTCCGAGAGATTAAGCCACTCAGTCGGCCGGTCAATACCTATTCCAAGAAAAATGAGATGCTCAATAAAAAGAAGGCAGCATTTTCAGATCCCACGATTTATCAATCGACCAATCTTCGCGATCCATTGGCGATGGCGATTGAAACGATCAAAAGAAAAGCAGCAAAACTCAATTTCATCCTACTAATTACCGATGGTGATGAGAATGTGACGACCAACCCGAAAACGATCCCTCAACTTAGAGACGAGGCGAAACGAGCGGGAATCCAGTTGCGGGTCCTCGCGCTGGGAGAAGCGAAAAAATACATCCCCAAGATGTTCGAAAAAGGGGAATACGCCTTTGCGAAGGATGATGGGTCGGATATTCCGGACCAGATCGTCGATTTATTTACCAAGGCGCATGGGAGTAGGTTTCCGTGAAATCTTGTATTTAACCGCTTCCAAGGAGCAGGACAACGGGCGAACACAAGGTATCGCCCCTACAGCACCGATTGTGAATTTTCTGTTCCAATCCCCTAAAATTTCAGTGTCTCGTCTATTTTCTAACAACTTTTTTCTCTCAAGATCGATG
>JBGTGJ010000272.1:0-7650 GCA_041746775.1 bacterium | reverse complement strand
TCGGGAAACTCCTTCTCCAAAATTGTTCTAGAGATATTGGTGATGGCATTCCCAAACCGATCGATACTGAGAATTCTTCCTGTGATCTTCCCTTTTGCCACTGCGGGTAAAAGTCCCGGAAGTTGAAACATACTAGAAATCGGTTCTCCTAATTTTTCTAATGAAATCCCTTGAGCCACTTGAGCAGCGATCGGGGAAAAGATGTCTCGTCCATGAAAAGTGGAGCTAATAGGATGTAAAAAATATTTTTCTCGGGTGAGATGGATAATCGAATGAATCTTTTGTTCCGAAAGAACCAAGCTGAACAGGCCGTTATCGGGACCGATGAAGTAATAATCTTCGGTTTCCACTAAAATTGGTTTTCGAGTGCTCCCAACACCGGGATCGACCACTGTCACGAAAACGGTTTTTTTGGGAAAGTAGCGATAGGCTTGATACAAAAGAAGTGCGGCATGTCCAATATCATAAGGGGGGATGCCATGGGCGATATCGATCACCGGAATTTGCGGGGCCAGGTTGGCGAGTACCCCTTTGAGGGTTCCGACATAGGCGTCTGAGAGTCCAAAATCAGTGAGTAGGGCGATCGGCATTTTTCTATTTTCCATTTTATCTGGAAGAAGTGCCAACCATTTTTCGATGGGAATTTTGGAGGATGATTTTACTTCGGAGCAAGAGAGATTTCTTGAGATTCCTTCAACGCCTGTTCCAAAAATAGATCGGCCTCTTTTTTGGTAAAGACGAATTGAGTAGGAAGGTTTTTTCTTCCATAGATAGCCCCAAATAAGCTTAAGGGGATTGAAAGATGAAAACCGGGGACATTGCTGGCTTCGGCTGCCATAAACAACCAGCCCAATTTTTGCTGTTTTCGCGGATCTTTGTTCGCACGCATTAAAACTATCGCACGCATTAAAAGCATGATGGCGCTGGTCAGATAATCGGGGGCGACCGCTTCGGAGCCCAGCAATGCCAGACCGTCCTTTAGTTCTATCTTGGGATCTTGGAATGCCAAAACATTAAATATTCTTTCGCGTAAACTACCGATCCGGGGATGTTCAGAAAGGAATATGGGTAAATTAGTAAAATTTTCCCCGTACTTAAAATACCGATACAACAGTTCTGCAGTTAGAATCATGGCAGTACTTGATGCTTCCGATGCCTGATATTTCTGAGCCAACTGACCCACCGAATACAAAAGTTCTTCTTCTGTTTTAGTCGTCTTGGTGGTGGTTAAAAGAATCGTTTGGTGCAGCAATTCAAGTTCGAGATCCATCGCAAAAAGATTAAGCTGCTTGCCGCTATGTAGCTCATGAGCCAGCGGGCTGTTTTTTCCAAGTGGTCGGTTGTTCGTCGAAAGGCCTAACAGGGCTCCCTCCCGGCGTTGTTGTTCTGGTTTGCTAACCAGAGGGAAAATGGAGGGGGGTGGAAGCCAAACTTTATCTTTCCAAAGTTGATTCAGAAGTGCCGTCGCTCGGGACAATTGTTCTTTCAATCGAGCGGTGTATCCGCGTTGTCCAATTTTTTCTAGGCTTAGCCGTAATAGACGCAAAGATGTTACTAAGAGGGTGCGTTGCTTTTCGTCCTTTTCAATAGCCCCATTTTCTTTTAATTTTTCAAAAAGTGGTTCTTCAAAGTGAGCATTCGAATTTCTCACGTACGATTTCATTTTATCGACTAAACTTGGAATGCTTGACTGCATCTCCTTGACTGCACCTATTTCCTGTTCGATTTCACTTAGCTGTTCGGCAAATTTTGGGTCACTAATCCATTGAGGGTGCTGCTTCCACAGATCGAGCAGAGTTTTTAATCGAAGGGCAGCCCTGCTTAAAACGGTATCGTGATCTCTAGTAATTGCAAGGTAATCGGTAAGATTTTTCCTAATCGATTCAATCACCACTCCCGCTCGAGAAGTTTTTCCCGAAGTTGTTTGAGGATCATCTTTTCCTGATCCTCCCCCCTTGGAGTCGTTTGCCATTAAAATCGGTTCAATCGAGATTTTTGAAAGGGACGCCTCTGCGAAAGCAGGTTTTAAAGGTGAAATGAAAGATTTCTCCTGCAGATTTTTCCAGCTTAAATGATTATTCCAATCGACCTTTCTCAATGAGCGACCAAAAGCTCCATCGATTATTTTTCCTGTTAGACGTATTTCACTTACCGTGAAAACCGCACCAAACAATGCGTCAAAGCCTTGATGATACTCTGGCAATGAAAG
This sequence comes from bacterium, assembly GCA_041746775.1. Classification (GTDB taxonomy): domain Bacteria; phylum UBA10199; class UBA10199; order DSSB01; family DSSB01; genus JBGTGJ01. The sequence goes on along the minus strand of JBGTGJ010000272.1, from coordinate 5,441 downwards.
TCCAACCGCTTGATTGAAAGAATGCCCAGCCATCACCGCTGCGAGGTCGGAGCTAAATCGGAATGGAGAAGTCGGGATTTGCCCTAGTGAAGGGGTGATAAAATTGAAGAGGTTGTGGCTTACTCGAAAAAATCCAAAGGGGGCGTAGGTGGCTAATACTTCTTTTCCTATTTCTTGAGGGCGGAACAGGTTTTCTCCTCCGACAAACATCTGAGTTCCGATACGGCGCGCAGCGACTAGCACCGGAACCTCAGCTCCCAATGCGGCTGATTCAGAAATTAAAAAAGTACCCCAGCTGGCTCGAGTTGCCCCTTTGAATATGGCGGAGGTGACTAGTTTTCCTGAAAAAGATGCGACGCCAAAAGGGATGAGGTTCAGTGGAGAAAACAGTTCTCTTTTTAATTTGGGAATTTGGTACTCCAGCTTTTGAAAGAAGCTGGCGGTCCCCTTTATAATATTTTGTAATACTTCGCTTGGTTGCTTCAGGCTGGGTTGTTGCGAGGTAAATTCTAATATTTTTTGGGTGAGGACAGGGTGAGTTTCATTTTTGACATTGTGCTCAGCAAGGTTAAAAAGCGATTCTTCTAAAATTTTTCCTTCCGATCCAAGAATCGACTGCAGGCGCTGCAACGAATAGCTGATAGGAAGCTCTGACGGAAATAAGCGATGCCAAAGAGAAGAGCGTCGTTGTTGTATCAATCGCCGTTCATCTTGGATGGCGGCTCGCCAAAGCTCGCTTTTGATCGCCGCAGTAGGGGACCCCTCAAACTGGAGCTGGGGAGGGCCTATTTTTCGATAGGGGGTCAGGTGGATAGGATATGGCCTCGATCCGGACATGGGACTGGTTCTCTTTTTTTAGGAAATTTTGAATTCCCTAGCTTATCGAAGTTGTTTTGAAAAGGTTGCTTCGACCTGTTTTGAAACGGAGAGGTTTTGAATTCATACCGGTTTTTTTTGGGAATGAATTTTAAAAATCTGCATTTTACTAAGAAATTCTACGAATTTTGCGCATGGCATCGGCTTTGCTTCTCTTTCCCTCCGCGTACGCTAACAACCCATAACTTTTTATATTGAAGGAGCTAACCATGCGAAAAAATAAACTTGTTCACGGGCTATTCACCTCTTTAGCCCTCGTCATCCTCACCCTCTCTTTTGCCGGCCGAGTCGAAGCCAAGGCGGTCGAAGGGGTGGTCAACATCAACACCGCTTCTGAAAAGGAACTAACGATGCTTCCTGGTATCGGCAAGGCGAAAGCGATCGAGATCATGCAACTGCGTCAAACCAAACCGTTTGCCTCGGTCGATGATTTGAAGAGCATCAAAGGATTAGGGGCTAAGAGACTAGAAGCACTTCGTCCCCATGTTACCGTGAGCGGTCCGACGACTGCCAAGGCGATCAAAACCCCTAAGGCGGCCCCAGCTTCTCCTCAGGCTTCTACTCCTGCAACACCCCAAAGTCGTCCGCAGAGCTAACCCTCCAAAACCCTGCCCAGACGCGACAAGCAATGCGGAGCTTGTCGCGTTTTTCCATCTTCCTCCTTGACACCTCCCCCTCCCCCCGTTATCGCGACCGTCGATATGCTCAAGGGAAGCCTGTGTAAATCAGGCACGGTCCCGCCACTGTGATGGGTTTTGTTCACGCCGAATAAAGTCACTGTCCTTTCTGAGTAGGATGGGAAGGCAAGGCGCGCAATGTAGGGGCGGGGGAAAATATTTTTGTAAACTCAAAAATAATTTCACCCGCCCGCACGGCACGGATTCCAAATAACCCAAAGTCAGGAGACCTGAAGCATGTCGTAACCCTTTAACCTTTTTTCTCTTCGCGGAAAGAGAGAGGTCCGATGTGCCTTATTGCCTTTTAATTTTTCTATTTTTTATTCTCCTTTTTCCCTGTTTCGCCAGGGCAGAACCGGTCTCCTCCGACATTGGAGAGGTTCTCGTTGAAGGGGAAGGGGATAAGACCAGCCCAGAAAAGCCAACCGCTTTTACCTCCGTCATTCACCCTGAAGATTATGATGAACGATTAGTCACCTTGCCGGAATTGCTCTCCGAACAGGTTGGGGTCCACCTCCGCAGTTTTGGGGGGCTTGGGCAACTCTCTACGATCAGCATTCGTGGTTCCACCTCGGAGCAAGTCTCGGTTTATCTCGATGGGATCAAAATCAATACCGCACAAGGGGGGGCGGTAGATTTTTCCACGATTCCTCTAGGGGCGATTGAACGGGTCGAAGTTTTGCGGGGCGGAGCGTCGAGTATTTTTGGGACCGATGCGGTGGGGGGAGTCATCAACATTATTACCAAAAGAGCGCAGGCGAAGCCCGCTTACCAATTCCGATTTAGTGAGGGGAGTTTTTTTACGATCGAGACGGAAGAGGGGTTTAGCAAGACTTTTGGAAAAACGGGGCTCACCTTTAATCATACCCATCTCAGCAGCGATGGAGATTTCCCGTTTCTTTCGACACCATTGCAATTATCAGGTGGAGAATCGATTGGCGGGGGGAAGAAATTTACTCGGATCCACAACGGTTTTTTTAGTGAAGGGGTATTGGCTCGGGTCGATTCACAACTGGCGCTCAAACATCGACTCACTTTCACCAATGATTTTTTTATGACTTCGCGCGATCTGCCGGGAACCGAGCTCGAGACCACGCAACTATTTCCCAATAACCCGCTCGATGCCCATCAAAATTTATTTCGCAATGCAGCGGGGCTCCAATGGATCTGGAATGATGCAGGGGTAAAAGGGTTGGATTTCTCGCTACAACCAAATTATCGTTTTGAATGGAGTCATTTTAACGATGCCACCCCCGCATTGGGAGGGCCGATCGATGTCACTTCGCTCAATCAAGCGTTCGGAATAAGACCTAAAGCGGTTTATTCCAAAGCCTTTGCAAATCAGGATCATCAATTTTCTCTGCTTTATGATTTTCGTTATGAGCATTTTAATGACAGCTCTGAAATCCCCGGAGCCAATCTCTCAGGTCCTCACGAACGATTCACCAACGCGTTATTTTTTCAGGATGAAATTAATTTGTTAGGAGAAAAACTGCTTTTCAATCCGTCCGTTCGTTATGAGCACACCAACGATTTTGGCGGTTCCACTTCACTTCATTTTGGTGTGGTCGGAAAGCCGCTCAGTTGGCTGAGTCTCAAAAGCAATGTTGAAAATTCTTTTCGTTACCCTAATTTCAACGAACTATTTTTCCCGGATGAAGGATTTATTCGCGGCAATCCGGATTTGCAAAAGGAGGAGTCGATCCAGTTCGATGTGGGGGCAGAGGTGCGATACTCGTGGTTCAATCTAGAATTGGATTATTTTTATAGCAAGATCGATAACTCGATTGTCTTTGTTCCGATCAGCTCCTTCACGATTGCACCGATCAATACCGGGCCGGCGACGGCGCAAGGTTTGGAGGCTTCGATCACTTTGCGTCCATTAAAGTTCCTCACATTGAGCGGTAATTATACCTATCTCCACGCCATCCTCGATTCCACTGGGCAACAACTGCCGGGAAGACCGCGGCACCTGGCGAATGGTCGAGCAGAGTTTTCTTGGAAGTACGGTTCTGTTTTTAGTGAAGTTCAATTTACCGATCAGCTGCCGATTGATTTTGTGAATACTCGGTTCATCAGCGATCAAACACTCGTGAATGTGGGGGGAACTTTTAGGTGGAAGGATCATTATTTTGTCAGTTTGGAGGGGAAAAATGTGGGAAATGTTCAGCCACTCGATTCAGTTGGTTTTCCGTTGCCGCGAGCGAGTGTGTATTTGTCGTTTGGATATAAAAGTTAAAGGAGAAAACGCATGAAAAATGTTCGCGCTCATTTTTTTATTCTATTGGTTCTCATCGTGGCGACCCTTGGTTGTTCCAATGCCACCGTTTCTACTAACAGTGACCCGTCGCTAAATGCTCAGGTGACGCTCAATGCCTTTAGTTTGGGTAATGATTTCCCCCCCGACATTCAAATTGCTGACATCCCTGGAATGAGATCCACGGCGTTCGTCGTCAGCTTTTCTCCAGCAGGGGTGATACCGATTAATCTGGATACCAATCCACTCACCGTCTCCAGTCAGTTCGAATCACTCGACTTGAGTGGAGTCACGGGGGTTGGTTTTCCCAATAACGTTCTTTTGTTCAGTCCCACTGCGGCATTGTTGTTGGGAAGTGAAGGACTAGTCTATTTCAATCCTACCACTGGAGTGGTTTTTCAAATCGTTCCACTCACTGATCCGATTCAGTTAACTCAGACACTCGAGTATTCGCGTGCAGGGGATTGCGACTTTGACTCCGTTCCCGAAAGTTCTGTCGGACCCGGCCCTTTTTCTCCGGGTTTTCCGGCCGATCTTGCGGTCATTGATAGCCGAGTTTTTGTGACGATGAGTAATGGTTGTTTCGATGTCGATTTTTCCTCCTTTTACATTCAAGGGATTTTGTTGGTCTTTGATTTGAATGATTCCCCCCCTTTCCTCACTCCAGCCTCGACTCCGTTTTTGGTTTTGGAAGGGTTTAACGCCACTGGGTTAACAGTTGCGAATGGAAAACTGATCGTCACGAATACCGGAGACACCGCGTTATCAGGCGCAGTCTCCACCCCCGAAACACCAAGTATCTTGGAGGAAGTTGATCCGAATAGTTTGGAGATCACCCGATCGCTCAATTTAGGAATGGTCGCTGCCAATTTTGGTTCGATAGCGGTGACGAGTGATGGCTCGCGCGGATTTATTGGGAGTTCCGCGTTTAGTGAAGTGTATGAAATCAACCTCGACAATCTCTCCGTGATACGTGGTGCGGCAAATCCCATTCAGATTTTTAATTCCGAAGCGGATTTCATCACCGATCAAAAATTGAACGAGAGTGGAGATATTCTTTTTGTCTCCAGCGGTAATCATATGGCGGTGCGAGTGATTGATCTTACTTCGCCTGATCTCACCGTGTTGCCTGATATCCTTGATTTTAGTTTTCCAGGAAATCCCAGCGCTAGTGGCGCAGGGCCGATGGCGATTCGGCCGGGAATTCCTGGGGAAGATTTTTCTGGGCCGGATCTAATTGTGTTGACGGGGTCGCCGGGGACGGTGTCGGCGGCGAAAACTTACTGAAATGCGGAATGAAATTTTAATATGATTTGGTTATCTCAATATCGATGGGCCTTTTTTCTTTGCTTTACAATGATGGGTTGTGGAGGAGGGAATTTTTATGTTCCGCAGCAATATCCTGTCATTCCAAATGCTTCAACCAGCCCAGCCGCTGAGTTAGAGATTTATCGAGACGGTGAAGAGGCTCCTCTTTCCATTTTGGAAGGGGTGTCTAAAGAAACCATTCTGCTCGAAGTTAAGGGGGGAGACCCACAATCCACTTCCGTCTGGTTTTCTTCGAACGTGACTCACGGAGATTTTTTGCGGCCGGGAGAATTGACACTCCGAAGTGTTGGGAATTTTGAAAT
>JBGTGJ010000271.1:0-4193 GCA_041746775.1 bacterium | reverse complement strand
ATCCACACCGCCACCCTGCTTCACGACGACGTGATCGACAACGCACAACTGCGCCGCGGTCGCCCCTCTTGTAATGGTATTTGGGATAATAAAACCACGGTCCTCGTCGGAGATTTCCTTTATTGCCAGGCCTCGTCCCTGATTGCGAAAGATGGAGATTTGGCCATTCTACGAGCCATCACTCAAGCAACGACCAACACCACTGAAGGGGAAGTATTAGAGATCACCAAATCGCGCGACCTTCGATTACATGAACCGGAATATTTTAAGATTATCGAATTTAAGACCGGTGTTCTGATGTCTTGCTCCACCCAAGTCGGAGCGATCCTCGCCAAAGCCCCTGTCCATCTGGAAAAAGCTTTAGCGGAATACGGCATGCATCTCGGCATCGCCTTTCAATTGGCCGACGATGTGCTCGATTATGTGAGTGTTGAATCGGAGTTTGGAAAAAAACAGGGTGTTGATCTGAAGGAAGGAAAGATTACCCTTCCGCTTCTTTATGCACTGGAACGTTGCAATAATGCCGAACGAGAAATCATTCGAGACGGGATGATCAGCGCCCGTCAGGATACTTTTTTAAAAGTCGTGGAAGTTCTAAAAAAATACGGCGCCATCGACTACACCCTCAAGCTCGCATCGGAACGAGTGGAACAGGCTAGAAATTCACTTAAGGAAATTCCTGAGAGCTTGGCAAAAGAGGGGCTACTCAAACTGACCGATTATGTCATTCAGAGGAAAAAATAAAATCTATGGGTTTCAACTGCGGCATCGTCGGCCTTCCCAACGTCGGAAAATCAACCATCTTCAACGCCCTCACCCACGCCGGTGCAGAGGCGGCGAATTATCCCTTTTGCACGATTGATCCCAATGTCGGAATCGTGCCGCTTCCCGATGAACGGATGCAACAGATCTCGAGTCATATCAAAACTCAAAAAATCATTCCGACCACCGTCGAATTTGTCGATATCGCAGGACTCGTCAAAGGGGCCTCCAAAGGGGAAGGTCTTGGAAATCAGTTTTTGGGAAATATCAAAAACGTCGATGCGATCGCTCACATCGTCCGCTGTTTTGAAGATCCTGATGTCGTGCACGTGCACGGTGATGTCGATCCGATCCGTGACATTGAAGTGATCGACACGGAACTCATTCTGGCCGATCTAGCGAGTTTGGAAAAAAGGGTCGAACGATCCTCCAAGACCGCCAAAGGGGGGAACAAGGAAGCGATCGCAGAGTTGGAGGTCTTGGAAAAGGTTCGCAAAGGGTTGAATGAAGGGATACCTGCACGAAGTCTGGGGCTAACCGACAAGGAAAAAGAGGCAATCCGAGAACTGTTCCTGCTGACTCTAAAACCGGTCATGTACGTCGCCAATGTCAATGAATCGGAGGCAGCCAATCCCGGGGAAGCCGCACAAAAGGTAATGGAATACTCCAAAAAAGAGGGGGCCCCCTGTGTAGTGCTCTCTGGGGCCATTGAATCGGAGATCTCCAATCTGCCGGAGGAGGAACAAAAGACGTTCTTACACGATTTGGGGTTGGAAGAATCAGGACTCACCCGAATGGCCCATGCCGGCTACAAACTGCTCAACCTTTCGACTTATTTCACCGCTGGGGAAAAAGAGGTTCGAGCCTGGACGATCCCCGCCAACGCCAAGGCCCCTCAGGCGGCAGGGGTGATCCATTCTGACTTCGAAAAAGGGTTTATCCGCGCTGAAGTTTATCACTTTGAGGATCTGATGAAGTTCAAATCCGAACAGGCAGTCAAAGAAGCCGGGTTATTGAGGCTTGAAGGAAAAGAATATACAGTTCGAGATGGCGACATTATGCATTTTAGATTTAATGTCTAATTGACGTCTGCACAAAAACTTTTTAAAATTTCTTGTGATGGACCTGAAGAGCAAGATTCACCTCGTTGAAGGAGACATTACCGACCGTTCCACAGACGCGATCGTCAACGCTGCCAATACTGAGCTTTGGTTAGGCTCAGGGGTAGCCGGGGCGATCCGCAAAAAAGGGGGGTTGGAGATACAAAAGGAATGTGATCAGATCGGCCGGATCGATTTAGGAGAAGCGGCCGTCACCAGTGGTGGAAACCTACCAGCCAAATACATCATCCATGCCGCTAGTATGACCTTGGAGGATCCAACCACCGATGCTTCCCTCTACGACTCCGTCAAAAATAGCCTCTTTCGTGCTGCCGAATTAAAACTCCGCTCGATTTCCTTCCCTGCCATTGGCACAGGGGTTGCTGAATTCGACCCGCAACGCTGCGCGGAGATCATGTTAGAAGAAATCACTCGCCTGTTACCGGAGATTCCTGAACTAGAAAAAGTGGAAATCGTCCTCCACGACCCTGAGACTTTCGGAATTTTTAAAGAAGAATACGAAAAAATGTAAAACTCTTGTTGCCCTCTCCCTTGGAGGAGGGTGCATCCCCGCATCACAAACTCAACGTCATCCCCGAAAATGGCGTTCGCTCCACCACCTCAAACGCCCCCGATTGCGGCGAAGTAAGATGTAATATTCTTTGATACTTCCCCTTCCGAGATTCCAATAACTCCACTTCCACATCCGCCATTTCGGCATGATAACAATAAAGTTTTGAACCATCGGTGTCGGTATAGGTCACCCCTAAACACTGAGATAATTTTCTTTTAAAAGTCGCCTTCACCTGATGAAAACCACCACTCCCTTGCAATTGCCACGTCTCCTGATCGTTGTGACTTTGATTAAGAAACCATTGATGCACCCGGTGAAACTTGAAAATTTTTCCATCCCCCAACTTCAAGGCAAACAGAGTAAACGGATGAGAAAGTTTTTTACCAAAATTCAGTTGCACCGACAGCGCTTCAAAGACCGCCCCCGGATCTTCCTTAAAAGTATTGCAATGCCCCCATGCCCATTTCGCTGCGTGACTAGAACCCCACAGATGCGCCTGCTGACCAGGACTGTTTTGCAAGGGATAGGATTTTCCATCGACCTTCAGCTCTCCTGAAATCCCGATCGACCAATTGGGGGAGAGAAATTTGGTTTTGGGAAAGGGGAGATGATAAAAAAGTGCTGGATAAAGAGGAAAGGTCGATTCGTTGGGAATATATTGTAGATCCCATGAAATCTCATGCCCTCCCGAGCTAAGCTTCCCCCGCATCCCATTGTTGTAGATCGCATGCTCGAGGATCTGAAAATAAAAGATATCCCGATCGATCGTGGTCTGCTCAATCGCAACGGTCTCTTTTAAGGCAAAATTACCGGGTGGATTATCCTCATCAAACCACATCCCCCAAACCGAAGCGGAAGGAGGGCCTAATCCTCTCTTGGGGGCAAGGATGGTGTATCGAATCCAGATCGCTTTGGAGAGTGGCCTGAGGTTGGCCTTAAGGAAGTAGACCTCGTAGAAGGAGTGACTTCTTCCATCCCACTTCACCATGTTATCTTGTTCTTGAGAATAGACAGCCATCAATACGTGAAGGGTATCTCGTGAAGCGTGAAGCGTAAATAGAATTTAAAATGGAAGGTTGCGTCATTTCAGCATTTTCGGACTTTTCTCAAATTCATCTGGCTATTCATTGACCATATTTATTACAATGTAGGGTGGAGGTAGACGTTGTGGGATTTCGGATCAAAATAGTATTGACGATGTTGTCGGTGATCACTCTGCTATTACAGAGTACCTCTCCGGCATTAGCCATCGATTCGTTGCTCTCTTCAGCTGACAGATCTGCTGAAACACTTGCCTGTAAAATTACCGATTCATCCTTTCAAAACAAGCCTCGCGTACGAAATCAGCAGTTCCAAACACGTGATATTTTTTCGGTAAATGACGAAAAAAGTATTGGGGTTTACCCCAATAGCTCCTGGAATAACTTAGGAGTCCGCGCTCTCTTTTCCTTTTAATCAAATCAGCTTCGCCACCAAATCATACTCATGAGCTTCGGTAATTTGGACGTTTAAAAATTTTCCGATGTTCTCGGTCCCCAGCTCAGAATCACTGAGGTAGGTCAATCCATCGATCTCAGGGGCTTGTGAGAAAAGCCGCCCTTGCATCACCCAATCACTCTCCTCGGATGGACCTTCGCATAACATTCGAACCTCTTTCCCAATCCATGCCTGGTTTTTCTTGAGTGAAACCTTCTGCTGTAATGACATCAATCGATCATATCTCTCCAGTTTCATTTCAGAGGAAATCTGATCTGATA
>JBGTGJ010000270.1:0-2397 GCA_041746775.1 bacterium | reverse complement strand
GATTCGTATTCTGCATGTTTTTGAATGGCACGAGACTTAAGTTCTTGAGCTTGTTCGATAGAAGTTTTGATGAGCGTTGCTCTTGAGGCAAAAAAATCTTTGGCTGGCTTTTTCAAAAAGTAAACCAGCAATCCTGCAAGGATTAAAAAATTGGCGGTTGCATAGACCAACTTGAAAGGGATCCCCTCTTCCGCATGGGCATCCGAAGCGGCAAAAGTCAGCGCCGGAAAAAATAAATGGAAAAGGATGAATAAAGCTGATTTTTTCATCTAAGTGGACACCTTTCGACCCAGTAACTTTTCTGCAATCTCTCTACCAAAATCCCTCACACTCTTATTCAAGATCAATTGACACTCTTTCGATTGCTGAGAAATCTCTTGTCTGGTTTTGGCAATTTTTTGTTCTAGCTCGTGTTGGGTTTTTTGTCTCATTTCTTCCGCTAGACGTTCCCCTTCTTTTCTAAATTTTTCTTTGAAAGCAATCCCCTCATTTCGAGCCGACAATATTTTTTGATGATGGGTTTCGATGAGTGACTCTGTCGCGCTATTAATTTTTTGGGCCTCCTGAGTTGCTCCCTGACTTAATTCTTCTCGTTTGGCGAGTAGGCGCAACACCGGGCGAAAGACCAGATAATGCAGAGATATCGCGGTAAAGATAAAAATCCCCATTTGAATAAACAGGGTTTGATTGGGCAATAAATCGATCATGCGATTGCTCGTAAAATAGAGGTACGAATGTTCGTTTGGATTAGCGAAGGAGTTGAAATGTCCTAAAAAATCGCTTCGGCTGGTAGCATGAGGTTTAAGTTTTTGTCAAGGTAACAGCAAGAGGGCGAATCGTATTTTTTTGAACATGAAGTAGCCGATTTAAATAAGGATCTATGTCCAGCAAAAATCACTTCCGTCACAATTCCATTCTAAAGCTTTTAACGAGCTCTTCATTCCTAGGAAAACTCTAAGACTTGGACCTTTTGTAACTGATTCATACTGCAATTTCCTTCGAAGAGTACCCCTTCGGTGATAACTAAGGATGGAGCTGTAATATCCCCCTTAACAATCGCGGGAGGATGCATTTCAATTCGGCTCTTGGCCTTGATGTTTCCTAAGACGGTCCCTTGGACGATCAAGGTGTCTACATCAATGGTTCCGGACACATCTCCCCCTTCTCCAATGAGCAGGGTTCCGTCGGAAAACACCTCTCCACGAAATTTCCCTTTAATTTGGACCTTTCCTGCAAACGTTAACTTTCCTTCAAATTCCGCCTCTTTTTCCAAAACGGTTGTGGCTTCTTCATCAACCAGTTTTAAGGCACGATCTTTTTCTCCAAACATAAATTCCCCCTTTGGTAATGGTATGTATCATCAGTTTTAGCCGATGATGGCGTTAAAAATTCGATCTAAATCTTCGACGGTATAATAATCGATCAAGACCCTTCCCTTGGACCCTTGTCCTTTAATCTTGACCTTGGTTCCTAAGATTTTGGTCATCTCTTGTTCAATAAAAGTGACTTGAGGGTCCTGCGATAAGACTCGGGCTGTTTTCTCAATGTGAGTCGATGTTTTTAAGTTTTGAATTAAAAGCTCAACTTCGCGAACCGATAACCCTTCCTTGAGAATTCGATTTTTAATCTTGATCTTTAATTCATCCTCTTCGATCGCTAGAAGTGCACGGGCATGCCCCATCGATAAACGTCCCTCGATCAGATCACCGCGAATCTCCTCAGGGAGGGTGAGAAGCCGAAGCCCATTAGTGACACTGGACCGCTCTTTACCTACTCGCTTGGCAATCTCTTCTTGAGTTAAATGATAACGGTCTTGAAGTTCTTTATAGCCCAAAGCCTCTTCGATCGGATTGAGGTCTTCTCTTTGGATATTTTCGATGAGCGCCAGTTCAAAAACCTGCTCTGGTACTGCGCTGGAGACGACCACCGGAACCTTTATTAGGCCAGCGAGCTTGGATGCCTTGAGTCTTCGCTCCCCCGCAATAAGCTCATATTTCCCCCCTTCGATTCTTCTAACAATCAAAGGCTGGATGACCCCCTTTTCTCTAATGGAAGCGGAGAGCTCTTCTAAACCCTCTTTGGAAAAGATCTTTCTAGGTTGTGTGCGAGCCGGCAGAATATCTTCAATGGGGCACAAAAAATATCCTTCAGATGGTGCCGGAACGGTTTGATTACCTGCCTTGGGAATTAACGAAGCGAGCCCTTTTCCTAAAGCTCGATTGGTCTGCATGATTTGCTCCCTCATTTTTTAACCCCTCTCTATTAGTTGGTGGTTGCGCTTAAAAACTCCTCAGAATTTCCAGAGTAACCTTGGGCGGAGTTATTCTGTACATAATGCGAGCGATCTTTTCTCATCAACATCTCACTCGTTAGCTCCAAATAACTTTTTGCCCCTTT
>JBGTGJ010000269.1:0-14883 GCA_041746775.1 bacterium | reverse complement strand
CGAACCATCTGCAAAATTTGAAGAGACTGAATGTAACACTCCATAAAACACCAAAAAAATCTTCTAACTCCATCGACTTTATCGAGAGATCCCTTTTAGAAAATGATTTGAAGATGAGAATCATCGAATGGGAAGAGTGGAAAAGATATCGAAGAGATCCCTCCTTCTATGTTGGAGAGCTGATTTACGGTTTATGGTACTCTGTTTTTAGAATTTCTAACCCTACCGATCGAGCCGAGTCGCTAATTCAAAGAATGTTGCAGGCACCACAGATGTTGGAGGTGGCGAAGAGGAATTTAAAAAACCCCCCGCGTCTTTGGGTCCAAATCACTTTGCAGGAGGTACATGGGTATCTTTCCTTCCTTAAAGAAATTGAACAGGAGTTGCGCCGGATTGCTCCGCGTCGTCGAATTGAAATTCAAAGGGCTCTTCAGATCGCTGAAACAACTGGAAAGGGATTTGTCAAGTTGCTCCAGGAAATCCTCCAACGGGCAAAAAAGGGGGGGTATGCGGTTGGTGAGAAAAAATATAATTATCTGCTCAAACATTATCATTATTACTCATGGGATGCGGCACAGTTGGAAAAGATTGGAAGACAGGCATTTCAGGAAATTCAGCAGGCGTTGAAGGAGCAGGCCAGAAAGATCGATAAAAAAACTCCCTGGCACCGTTTGGTCGAAGAGCTAAAAAAAGATCATACCACCGCAAAAAATCTGCTCCCCCGTTACCGAAAAGAAACGGCGCGATTGCGCCGATTTATCCGGGATCATCAAATTGTCGATATTCCCTCGGGCGAAAAACTCCATATCATTGATACCCCAACCTTTGCCCGCAGCACGATCCCATTTGCTGCTTACATGGATCCCCCCATGTTTAATGGAAAAGGGGAGGGGAATTTCTTTGTCACGCCGATCCCCAAAACTAATCCGAAAAAGCAGGAAGAATTGCTTCAAGAACACAATGAATCGGCACTCAAGGTAACCGCCTTACATGAAGGATATCCCGGCCATCATCTCCAATTCATCAAGCAACGAGAGGCGAAGGGGACGATGATGAAGATTTTCAATTGCAGCAGTTTTTTCGAAGGCTGGGCTCTTTATTGTGAAGAGATGATGGGGGAAGAGGGGTATTACGATGACCACACCAAACTATTTCAACTGAAAGACAAACTATGGAGAGCCTGTCGAATCATCGTCGATGTTGGGTTGCAGACCGGAGAGATGAATGATGACGAAGCGGTTTCTTGGATGGCCAAAGAGTTAAAGATGAGTAAACACTCGGCACGTGCCGACGTGAATTGGTATACGATGCGTGCCACGGTGCCACAGGGCTATTATAGTGGGATGTTGTTGATCCGACAGCTTCGCGAGAAATATCAAAAGAAGTTAGGAAAACGGTTCACGTTAAAAAAGTTTCATGAAGCGTTGCTGCAGTTTGGGGCGATTCCAATTCCTCTGATTGCCAAGGTGATTTTGAAATAAAAAAAAAGGGATTCTTTTAATCTAAGAATCCCTTCTAAGGATAGCGGGGCTAGGATTTGAACCTAGGACCTCCGGGTTATGAGCCCGGCGAGCTACCAGACTGCTCTACCCCGCAATAAAATTTTCAAAAATCTTTAAATATCAAACAAAGAGCGCTGCTTATAGGTTTTTCATTTAGGTTTAGTCAAGCTATTCTAAAATTCTAAGAAAATAGATTCACGAGAGAGTTTCTCATCATTCCCACAAAGAGTTTGCTTCCACTGTCATTCTGAACCCTCGTTGTTTGAGGGTGAAGAATCTACTCTGCGATATTTTGTGGATGAAACATCTTTAGAAGTTTGAGTTGTAGATTCTTCGTCCGCCATGACTACATGGCGAACTCAGAATGACATTTTTTTTCGTTTAAAAAAAAAATTGAATAATTTTTTCAGAAAAAATTCTAAATTTTCCACTTCACTTCCATATTTTTCCAAAAACAAATTCCAATTTTGTTTTTTCATCTCACACTGACACTAAATTTTACTAAATTATGCATAAATTTTGTTGACTGTTGGAACAAGAATGCTTAATGTATTTAAAGTTACTTACCTTTTTATATAGGAGGGTACATCATGGCAGCAAAGAAAAAAGCGGCAAAGAAAAAAACCGCCGCTAAGAAAAAGACAGCTAAAAAGAAAAAGAAATAAGTAAGTTGTCTTTAGGTTTTAAAAACCCCGTTTTGAGAAATCAGAACGGGGTTTTTGTTTTTGATTTGATTTTTGTGGTGAAGAAATCTCTGTTGCTTTGATTCACTTGATCGATCTCAGATCGATTATCTATTTTTCTCTCTCCTTTTCGATGTGAAACTCCACGCGATTATTCGCTGCTCGACCCTCAGAAGTAGAGTTGATTTCGATTGGCCTGATCTTCCCGAGCCCGATTGTGCGTAGACGTTTCTGTTCGATGCCGGCCTTTACTAGCCAGTTTAAAACAGTTTTTGCTCGTTGTTCGCTGAGAAATAATTGTTGGGATTCATTCCCCTGATTATCGTTGTGTCCCTCGATGCGTACCAGGCCAATCTGGGGGTTTTCTAAAAGGAATTTGGCAACCGGGCGGAGTTTATTTTCAACATCGATAATCTCGGGACTACCGACTTTGAACGTCACCCCATTTAATGGGGCGGATCATACTTCTTGAGCGAAGAATAAGCGGACAACCATTCTTCATAGGATCAGGATCGCTTGGTCCTGCCAGATCAGGACAGCCATCTTTGATATCGGGGATACTGTCTCCATCACGATCTGGTTCCACCTCAGGCTTCTCAGGTGAAAGGACTCGCAGTGCCTTGACGATGGCAAAGGAGACTTCATGATCATCCTCTTCGATCAACCTTTCTTTTAATGCCGGGATGACGGATGGATCACCAATTTTTTCTAAAGCCAACGCTGCGTTTTCTCTCCACTCAGGTTTTTTACTTTTGAGTTGTTTAATAAAGGCAGGAATTTCTTTTTTGTAGTCAGTCTTTGAACTTTTAGACTTTGGTTGATCCACAGCGGGGAGAAGATGAGGCAAGAAAAATAATCCGCCAGAAGGATAATGAGGATTTTGTTGAACGATCCCTTTAATCGCTTCAATCGCAGCGACTTTGACACTGGAATTTTCGTCATTCATCGCTTTCGAAAGCATTGGTAAGACCTTGAAGATGAGGATGGGATTGCGAGCGGCGATGTGGCCCAGACTTTTCGCGCTTGCTGCTCTTATCCGTGGGGATTCATTTTCAATATCTTGAAGAGTTCTTGTTAACCAATCTACAGTCGTGATTTCTTTTCCAATCCTACCTAAGGTGTCGATCGCTAGAGAGGCTATTTCTTTTTCAGGATCCGAAATCTTTTTTATTAAAACTGATTCTGCCTCATGGGTGCTTTTTCCAATCAGCGCTAAAGCTTCGATGATCACTTTTTTGACTTCATCATCCTCTTCGCTCTTCAGTTGTTTGGCCAGAAGGTTTACCGCAGAAGTATCTCCAATAAGGCCAAGAGATTTTGCTGCATAGAGACGTGTTTTAGAGTTTTTGTGGGCTAAGAATTTTTTAGCAATATCAGAGACGGCAACGGAAGATTTGGCTCCAATATTTGCCAATGCTAACATGATGAGAATGGAATGATTTTCATCCTCTAAAGCCTTCGTTAAGGCAGTCACGACTGGACCAGTCTCTGATTCAAGTTTGACGATGGTATAAATCGTCGCTTTAACAAATAAGCTGTTTTCCAAATTTTTTATCAAGAAGGGGACTGCGGTTTCATCACCAAATCTTCCTAAAGCTACAGCTGCAAATCCGGCAATATGTTTGTCTTTGTTTTCTAAGATCTTTCGAAGGATAGGGATGACCGTTTTATCCCCTATCTCTACCAAGGCTGTCATCGCTACGATGGCAGATTTATTATCATCTTCTAATCTTTCGATGAGAAGAGGGACGGCGGATCGGTCTTTGATACTTCCCAAGGCGATCATGGTATTCCACCGGATAAAAAGATCCTTCTCCTTAAGAAGTGGCTTTAAAAAGGAGGCGAACTCGGTGGTGCGGGCTTCATCGGTATGAGCCACTCTTCTTGCATAGTATGCAATCCCCCTTTTTCTGATCTTTAGGTTTTGAGATAACTGAATGATCCGAGGTAACGCTGAGATTGCAGATTCATCAAATGCCGCAAGTGCATCGATTAATTCGCTGATCACCATCGGGTCTGATTCTTGTTTAAATCTGTTCAGCAGAGGGGTGACATCAGCTTGGTCTTCCAAAAGTTTCCAGGAGGTTCCCCATTTATCAAACGAAGAGTGTTCTGAAGACTTGGATAATTCTGAATATGCTTTTACAGCGATTTTGCGAATTTTGGGGTCAGGGTCTTCTATCAAAGAATTGGTGTAAGGTAAGAGATCCTGCTTCTCCGTAAAAATAAGATTGAGATCTGGTAATTTATTATCTTCTTCCCCCTTTCTTATTAAAGAAAATAAGACCGGTAATTTCAAAGAGGGATTTTGTTTTAAAATTTGTTTGAGTTCATCGACTGCTTTTGTATCTTGATACAACTGTTTGATCAAAGAATCGATATTACCCAAAATAGGAGACAATTCCGGGCGTGGTCCCGATTCTTCTGGGTCTGGAGCCGATTCTCCAGAAAGGGAAAGTGAAGGAAGAATATTGAAAAAATCAAGGGTGCAGAAATTATTCGAACTGAAGGTGGCATAGTCAAATCGTTCTCGAATATTAATTTTGCCATCTTTATTTTGGTCGGGGATTTTATTTTTATCTTGCCAAAAGAAGAGGCGAGGAAGGTCACATCCGAAAGTTCCGTCTGGAGGACCAAAAGTAATAGCGTTTGTTTTGTTGGTAGCAAAAAGAGGAAGAGCACGCTTCGAGTTGGGGAAGTCCATCATGACAAAGCGTTGCCCGTATTTCAGTTTGTCAAAATCTTTTCTGAGTTGATCGAAAGAGTAGCAACTGTTCTGTAGCGCAACGCACCCTTCTTTTTGCCCGTCGTATTCTCGATATCTTTCTTTTCCTTCACCGGTGACGTGCAATACTAAGAAGTCGCCATCATTCAGTTTGGAGCTCAGTCCGCTGGTCAATCTCTGCAGGTTCGCTGCCGTGGGGGTAGCATACTGTTCGACCGCCTGTTTCGGTTTTTCCGGGCTTAGCACCACGATTTCATAAGGTTTATCTGTCGGGGCCTCGGAGCGGACTCCTTGTATAGAGCGCTCGACATTGTAAAGGTGTACGGGGGCAGTGCTGCCGTTGATAATGAATAGGATTTTTCGTTGATTTCCGTCGCCCATGGGATGGGTCTCCTTTAAATAAGTGAAGGGGGATTGCTCGCCGGTTTATCGCTAGAGTGTGGAAAAGGTTGCGGAAAAAAAAGGATAAAAGAGGAATACGGGCACGGTGGGAGCAGGGCTGCCACAGCCTACGGGAATCGGAGGAAGAGGCTTTTAGGTCTAATGCAATGTTTTGTTGTCGGTCGACAGATCTCCTAAAGAGTCCATCGATTTAGAAAGAATCAAGTTAGCAATTTCAAACTCTGATCCCTCTAACGGAATTCCACTTTCAATCCACAGCCGATTGAACTGCTCGGTGCAGATGTCTCGCGAGACGATTTCAACGCACAGATCCTTGAGTACCTTATTCATCTTTTATCCCCCCTCCAACATCATCGAAAAGATCCAAGTTGGGTCCATTTCAATGATGTATAATTATGCATAATTTGTGATCAGTTAATGAAAGAAGTCAAGAAAATATGACAATATTTTTAATTTTATAGGGCTTAATTGATAGGGATTTATGTTTAAAATCCCCGTGTGTCCCCCTTTTTCAAAGGGGAAGAAGAGTGAGGCGAGTAGGTTGTATGCTTGTTCTTTCGACATAACATTGGTACATCGATTTCGTGACAAATCCATTTCCTACCCCTTTTGGTCGGTATTTCTTGGTCGGCAAGATTGCGACGGGTGGGATGGCAGAGATTTTTAAGGCGAAGTTGATTGGAGTCGAAGGGTTTGAAAAGACGGTCGTCATTAAGCGGATTCATCCATTCTGGTCGACCAGTCGTGATTTCATCACGATGCTCGTTGATGAAGCGAAAATTCTAGTTCATCTCAATCATCCCAACATTGTTCAAGTCTTCGAGTTAGGTAAAGAGGCCGATTCCTACTTTATTGCGATGGAGTTTGTCGAAGGGATCGATCTTCGTGAATTACTCAACAAGTTACAGCAGCAAAAGAAAACGATTCCTCAAGAGTTTTGCATTCACATCTTGATCGAGGCGCTACGCGGACTCCACTATGTCCACCACCGTTCCCTCAAAGATCGTGGCCCCCTTCAGATTGTTCATCGCGATATCAGTCCGCAAAATATCCTGCTCAGTTATGATGGGCATGTAAAGGTGACCGATTTTGGGATCGCCAAGGCGATGACTCAGACTCACGAGACTCAGACCGGCGTGGTGAAAGGGAAATATGCTTATATGTCTCCGGAGCAAGCTTCGGGGCAGACGATCGATTTGAAAAGTGATCTATTTTCCTGCGGGGTGCTTCTGTATGAGCTGCTTTTTCACCAAAGATTATTTAGCGGAAAAAACGATATTGAGATTTTGGATAAGGTGAGGCGGGTTCAAATCGATTGGCCAGAACCTTCTGAAAAAATTTCCCAAGAGCTGCTGCTTGTTCTCAAAAAGGCCCTCGCTTTAAAACCGGAAGATCGTTTTACCAACGCTGAAGAGTTTTTGCAGCGACTCGAAGAGTGTCTACCCCATTCAAAGCGAAATGATGCTCCGGAGATGGCTAAGTTTTTGGCAGATCTGTTTGGTGATGAGATCCACAATCGGCGGCTCTTAGAAAGGGAGATCACCCAACGAACTGAAGATTTTATCCGCAAGACCAAGGTGATTCCGGATGTTTCTGGCGAGACAGTTTCAATTGTGGAGAGTTATACCGAATTGGAACCGGAAAAGAAGATTCCGTTCTTCTTCAAGGTTCAACGAAAGATAGAAAGGGTTTTCCGACCATTCCTACTCCATCGTCGTGCGGCGGGTCTGCTGTTAATGTTGTCGATTCTCATTCCGTTGCTTGGTTTTGGTTTTAAAAAATTTGTCTGGGAGGAGACCCCGATTGAACCGGCTATTTCCGATCAGACCCAAGTATCCAATTCACCAAAGAGAGAAAATAGTTTAGAGAACCCCGAATCTCCGTTGGGAGATATTTCTGGGGGGAACGTCGTTTTTCATGAAGTGAAGAAGCCAGAGCCTGAATTGACTCAACCGATTAGGGTGGAACCAGCTATCACTCCAGTGAAAAAGAAGGTCCCCAGCTTTGGTAGTCTACGCGTGAATGCAGTTCCGTGGGGGAAGGTGAGTATGTCAGGGTACATTCAAGGGGGTGAAACCCCGGTGATTCGAGGGGGGATTCCAGAAGGAAAGTATTTAGTGACGGTAAGCAATCCTGCATTGCAAAAGAGATTTACAGCGACTGCGGTAATGCGTGGTGGAAAAACAACTCATTGTAACGCTGATTTTGAGGGGGGTGGAGGGATGAGGTGCCGATGAAACGTTTATCTTTTTTATTTTTAATTATCTTTTTTCTTTTACCACTTTCTTCCTTCTCTAACCCTGACCTCCTCTCCAAGGGGGTGAAAGAGATTGTTCTACCCAATGGGATGAAATTCCTTTTACTGCGTCGTACCGGAGCTCCGCTTTTCTCCGCCTATATTCAGGTAAGAGTGGGTGGGATGGACGAGACGGCGGGCCAAACTGGGATTGCTCATTTGTTGGAGCACATGGCCTTTAAAGGAACGACGGAGATTGGAACGAGCAATTATTCTGAAGAGAAAAATCTGCTCGCACAGATTGAATCGGTGCATGAACGTTGGAAGAAAGCGAACAGTGGGGAAAGAAAAACTTTATCGGCAGAGATGAGCCGCCTGATCCAACAGGCGAGTGAGTATGTGGTGAAGGAGGAGTTTTCCACGATTTATCTCCGCAATGGAGGAAGCGATCTTAACGCCACGACTAGCCAAGATTTAACCAGCTATTTTCTTAAACTTCCCAAGTCCAAATTAAGACTGTGGGCCTATCTCGAATCTCAGCGTCTGCAAGACCCGGTATTTCGCGAATTTTATTCGGAACGCGATGTGGTGCGAGAGGAGAGGAGGACCCGCGTCGATGATTCCCCTTTTGGAAAACTTTACGAAGCGTTGCTCAAGCTGGTATTTCCCCACAGCCCTTATGGTCGTCCCACGATTGGTTATGCTAAAGACATTCAACAACTCAGTGCAACCGACCTCGAGAGGTTTTATAAGAAATTTTATGTTCCATCGAACATGGTGGGGGCGATCGTGGGGGATATTGATTTGGCAGAGACGGAAACAATTCTAAAAGAATATTTTGGGCCGATCCCAGCTGGCACCCCTCCACAAGAAAAATTTATCGAAGACCCTTATCCCACTCAATCACGTCGTGCCGAGACCTTTGCCCAAGCTTCACCCGCCATGATGATCGGTTATCAAAAGCCCAACTTGCCGCATCCGGATGATTTTGTGTTTGATGTTTTAGAGCAGATACTTTGTGAAGGGCGAACCAGTCGGTTTTATCGTCGGTTAGTAGATCAAGAGCAGCTGGTTCAAAACGTGAGCTGTTCCCCCTCCATCCCTGGCTCGCGTGCGAAGAATATGTTTTTTGTCTACCTTTCGGTGAATCAGGGTAAAAGCTTCGATGAAATATTAAATAAACTCCAAGAAGAAATGGTTAAAGTCGAAACCGAGAAGGTTTCGGAAGAAGAACTCAAAAAGGCCAAGAAAAATCTGACCGCCGATTGGTATTACAATCTCGAAAGTAACGAAGATCTCGCTCAGATGTTGAGTTATTTTGAGGCGATTAGTGGAAGTTGGAAATATTTGCTGGAGCACCCAAAAAAGATTCAGGCGGTTGGTGATGAAGATCTCAAAAGGGTTGTGAAAAAATATCTGCAACCCCAGCGGCGATCTGTGGCAATTTTGAAATCAAAATCATGAAAAATCTTATCCGATTCCAATTGTTCATCGTGGCGACATTTGTTCTACTCTTCGTAGAAATTCTTCACGCCAATCCCACACTCCAAAAACTCGAAAACACCTCCATTCCGGAATTCAAAATTCCTAATATTAAGAGACAGCATCTCAAAAATGGAGTCAGGCTCTTAACGCTTCCTAACCATGATGTTCCAGTGGTTCGCGGGTACATCTATCTCCAAACTGGCAGTATTTACGAGCCAGCGGATCAGGTTGGAGTCGCCGAAATGTTAGGAGACATGTTGCGAGAAGGGGGGACGCTTCGTCATTCTGCTGATGAAATCGATCAGATGTTGTCGGAGATTGGAGCGGAAGTAGAGTCGGATATTGGAAGGGAATATGGGCTGATCGTCTTTAAATGTCTTAAAGAAGATTACCCTAAAGTATTACAGCTGATCTTTGAGATGTTGCGTGAACCGAGGTTTGATCCTGCGAGACTCACGATTGTGAAATTGAAGAGTAAAGAATCGATTCGCCGCCAGGAAGATGATCCTTCTAAACTTGCATTACGAGAGTTCCCAAAAATGGTTTACGGAAAAGATAATGTTTGGGGGCGTACTCCCAGTCTGGCATCGATCGATTCGATTTCTCGTGAAAATATCGTTAGCTTTTATCAGCGATCCATCTTTCCTGACCGTCTATTGCTAGCCATCTATGGTGATTTTTCATCAGATAAAGAATTAAAAAAAGTGATCAACCCTCTTATCGACGGATGGAATCGTTCCCGAGAAAAACTTCCTAATCCTCCTCCTTTAGAAAAAGATTGGAAGCGAGAGGCCCTATTAATTCCTAAAAAGATCGATCAGGCGACACTGATCTTTGGCCACTTTGGAGATAAGCGATTCAACCCAGACAAATATGCATTGATTATGCTCAATGACATTTTGGGAGGGGATACCTTGGTCAGTCGTTTGGGTAAGGAGATTAGATCGAATCAAGGGTTGGTCTACGGAGTTTATTCCCGATTTGGGCTGGAAACGGACTTTGGATTGTTTTACATCATGGCCCAAACTAAAAGCCCAACGGCGGTTCGTGTGTTTGAAGAGTCTCAACGGATCGTCCATGATCTCCAAGGAAAAATTCCGGTAGGGGAGGATGAGCTTAGATTTCATCGGCAATCACTGCTTAACTCTTTGTTTTCCGATTATGAACCGTCCTACAATATCCTCAAAGATGAGGCCCGTTTTTGGTACTTTGGGTATCCTCCGCATTACCTTGAGTTTTTTAAGAAAAACGTTGAAAGGGTGACAGTGGAAGATCTAAGCCGAGTGGCGGAAAAATATTTAAGGCCAGAAGATTTCAAGCTTTTGGTGATTGGAGATCCGGAGAAATTAGGGGGATTTCCACAATAGAATTTGTAGGGGCAATCCCATGTGTTTGCCCGTTCCCGAATTAATGCGGGAAGGGCGGCCACATGGGACCGCCCCTACGGAAATTTTTTTTTGCCGTTTGTTTTTTTATGAAAGAAATCCTCGCACAAATCCTATCCAAGCATCTGAAAAATATTCATGAAGTTCCTCCTGAAGTGATTCAGATTGAGCATCCTCGGGTGAAAGAACATGGGGATTTCAGCACCAACATTGCGATGGTGCTCGCGAAGCAGTTGCGTCGATCCCCTGTGGAGATTGCGGAGTCTCTCGCTACTTCACTTCGATCGGAAAAGATGTTTGATAAAATTGAGGTGAAGGGTGGGTTCCTCAATCTAATTCTCAATCCTACGGCATATCACCAGGCACTGAACTCTCTTTGGTCTTCCCAGCATCAGTTTCAAGTCATCAATATCGGAAAGGGAAAATCGATCTTAATCGAGTATGTCAGCGCCAATCCTACCGGCCCGATGCATGTGGGGCATGGAAGGAACGCGGTGGTGGGGGATTGTCTGGCTCGCTTGATGGAAGCGGTTGGGTTTAAAGTCACACGTGAATTTTATGTGAATGACCATGGGGTGCAAATCAAAACATTGGGGCATTCCGGAATTCATTACCATTCCGTGTTAACCAAAATTCATGGCATCGATGTGGCCCTTCCTGACGATGTCTACCGTGGTCCTTATCTGGAAAACCTGGTTGAAAAGATGCGAGATCAAATCGAGCCGATTCGAAACGATCCGATGGCGGTGGGAAAATTGCTGGGGGTAGAGTTACTTGAACAGGTGAAGGCTGATCTATTTCAATTAGGAATTATCTTTGATCATTATTTTAGTGAGAGTTCACTTTATTCTAACGGAGAAATTCAGGAGGTCCTGCAGATCCTTCAACAAAAAGGATTTCTTTATGAAGACCAAGGGGCGCTGTGGTTCAAAACCACCGAGTTTGGGGATGATAAAGATCGGGTGTTGGTGAAGAGCGACAATTCCTACACCTATTTTACCCCCGATATCGCCTACCATCATGATAAGTTTTCTCGAAACTTTGATCGCTATATCAATGTCATGGGGGCGGATCATGGCGGCTATGTTCAACGAATCAAGGCGGCGGTGTCGGCATTAGGTTTTGATCCTGAGAAACTTGAATTCCTACTCATGCAACTCGTCAACCTCAAGCGGGGTGGGGAAGTGGTCAGTATGAGCAAGAGAACTGGGGATTATGTCACCCTTTCCGAAGTAGTTGATGAAGTTGGCAAGGATGCCGCGAGATTTTTCTTTGTGATGCGGTCGCATCATTCCACGCTCGATTTTGATCTTGAGTTGGCCAAGCAACAGACGATGGATAATCCGGTCTATTACATCCAATACGCCTACGCCCGTATCGCTTCTATTTTTCGTAAAGTAGCTGAGGCTGGATATACCTATCAAGAAGAAGAATTGCGCTCCGATCTTGAGTCCTTGACCCTTCCGGAAGAAATTGATCTGGTGAAGGTGGTGCTAGAATATTCCGATATCCTAGTCGCTGCTGCCAAGTTACATGAGCCGCATCGGATTGTTTTTTATCTCAATGATTTGGCAAAGGTGTTTCAAAACTATTATACCCGGGGGAAGAGTGATTCTCGTTACCGGGTGATTACTACGGAAAGAAAACAGACGTTGGCAAAATTATTTTTGATCAAGACGGTGCAAGAGGTATTCCGCCATGGTTTGAATATCTTGGGGGTATCGGCGCCGGAAAAGATGATCAGAGAAGAGGAAGAATGATATGGAACATGAAGAGAAATTCCCGATTCGGTTTTCACTAAGTCAATTTGTCCTTTTGCTAGGGGTTGAAATAATCCTCATCGCATTAGTTTTTTTAATCGGGGCAAGGTTTGGAAATTTTATTTTTCCTGAGCGTTACGCTGAAAAATCGTCGAATGCGGTGGCAGACCTTGCCCCTTCCAATCCTACAAAGCTAAGTGATCGTCTGGCCGATGAAGAGAATCCGTCAGAAAATCCTGAAGAGGTGGTTGCCGAAGAAGAGCCGGCGGAAGAAGAAGGGGAAGAAAAAATCCAAGTCAACAAGTCACTCGCCCATTTGGCTCAAGACAAAAATATGATGGTCCGCTTCAAGTCGAGTGGAAATAGCAAGTTTGCCATTGAAATCGGTGAATATTTTGATGAAGCGCTGGCAGCGAGGCAGATCACTAAATTAAAAGAGAAGGGGTATGAGGCGTACCTCGTGATGGATCGGGATGCTTCGGGAAGTAACAGTTTTGCCGTTCGGGTTGGCAGTTTTGGGGAGCATCAGTTGGCAGAAAGGTTTGCTGCGAAGATGAGTAATGAGATGGGGGTGGAGTTGAGGGTGGTTCAGGTAAATTAGCGGTGTGTTGACAAAATCTCTTTCTTCCACTTTTTTTGAAAATCCTCTAGCGCCGGATTTTCAAAAGCCCTGAAAATCGACGTTTTGATAAGGCGCTAAGGAGATCGATTTTCAGAAGGCCGTTCCAGAAAGAAAATTTGTCAACAGTCTGTTTTTGCTGGAGATAGTTATGCGGAAAAAAATTAGTACCACGGTATATATTACCGAAGAACAAAACGATAAGCTGAAACAATTAAATGATAAGACTAAGGTCCCGATTGCGGAGTATATTCGTCAGGGGATCGATATGGTATTAGAACGTCATAAAGGGGACCTGCCTGGTGACCAGTTAGATCTTTATCAGAGAGATTTTCCTAGTCCTTGATTACTCCATCCTATTTTTTAATTTCATGAACAACATTCGAAATTTTTCCATCATTGCGCATATCGATCACGGTAAGTCTACCTTGGCGGATCGCTTGTTAGAATTTACGGGGGCGATCACCCAACGTGAGAAACAAGACCAGTTTCTCGACAAGCTAGAGCTAGAGCGGGAACGCGGGATCACGATCAAGGCTCAAACAGTTCGACTTTATTACAAGGCTAAAGATGGGAACGATTATATTCTCAATCTGATTGATACTCCCGGGCATGTCGATTTCCACTACGAGGTTTCCCGCTCACTAGCTGCTTGCGAAGGGGCGATTTTAGTTGTCGATGCCTCACAGGGGATTCAGGCTCAGACCTTGGCGAATGTTTATCTGGCAATCGATCATAATCTCG
Organism: bacterium; assembly: GCA_041746775.1. Classification (GTDB taxonomy): domain Bacteria; phylum UBA10199; class UBA10199; order DSSB01; family DSSB01; genus JBGTGJ01. Next base: position 1,342 of record JBGTGJ010000269.1, on the reverse strand, counting down.
AAGTTTTTCCAGTCTTAAATAAGATCGATCTTCCCGCTGCGGATCCGCAACGGGTCAAAAAAGAGATTCAAGATATTATTGGACTCGACACGACTTATGCCGTCGAGGCAAGCGCCAAGACGGGGATCGGGACTGAAGAGATCTTAGAAAATGTAGTGAAACTTGTTCCCCCTCCCAAAGGGGAGAATTCAGCGCCGCTGCAGGCTTTAATCTTTGATTCCTGGTTTGATCCTTATCAAGGGGTCGTGGTCTTGATCCGTCTGTTTAATGGGGAGTTGAAAAAGGGGGATGAAATCCTGCTGATGTCGATCCAGAAAAAATATGTGGTCGATCAGTTGGGGGTTTTTACTCCGTTTAATGTTCCGGTCGACAAACTGAGTACAGGAGAGGTTGGTTATTTTACCGCTGCGATTAAGGATATCCAAGATATCAAGATCGGGGATACTGTCACCCAGTTCTCTTGTCCCGCTGCTCACTCTCTACCAGGGTTTAAAGAAGTCAAACCGATGGTTTTTTGTTGAATTTACCCCACCGATTCGGGGGATTATGAAGACTTACGATTCTCTCTCGAAAAACTTCGCCTCAATGATGCCTCTTTTCAATATGAACCTGAGACTTCGCTTGCTTTGGGATTTGGTTTCCGTTGCGGATTTCTAGGTCTGCTTCACATGGAAATCATCCAAGAACGTCTCGAGCGGGAGTACAACCTCAGCCTGATCTCCACCGCCCCCACCGTCATCTACAACGTTAAGACGGTAACTGGTGAAACGATTACGATCGATAATCCGGCTAAAATGCCTCCGGTTCAAGAAATTGAGAGTATTGAAGAGCCATTTATTCGTGCCTCCATCCACATCCCTGTTGAATATGTTGGTCCGATCATCCAACTCTGCGAAGCTCGTCGCGGTCAACAAATGAAGATGGAATACCTGACACCAACCCACGTCATGTTTGAGTATGAATTGCCGTTGAGTGAGATCGTCTTTGATTTTTATGATAAATTAAAAAGCCTCAGTAAGGGATATGCTTCGTTCGACTACGAGGTGTTGGGGTTTCGAGGTAGCGATTTAGTGAAGTTAAATATTCTCATCAATGGGGATCCGATCGATGCCCTTTCGGTCATCTTACATCGCGAAAAAGGGTATTTTCGTGGGAGAGAATTAGTAGAAAAATTGCGCCAGATTATTCCACGGCAACAATATGAAGTGGCGATCCAGGCGGCCATTGGTGGGAGGATTTTGGCGAGAGAAACCGTCAAGGCGCTTCGAAAAAATGTTCTGGCAAAATGTTACGGAGGGGATATTACGCGAAAACGGAAACTTCTCGAGAAGCAGAAAGAGGG
>JBGTGJ010000268.1:0-20370 GCA_041746775.1 bacterium | reverse complement strand
AACTAACTCCAAGCATTTTTCCAATCAAAAAAGTCGCGGCTCCGGCAATTCCTCCAATCAAAAGCATCCGGAGGCCACTACGAAACGCCCCCCTACCAGTGAACAGACTCAATGCCGCCCCTACCAGGAAAAGCGCAGCTGCGGTAACCAAAATACTGATGGAAAGGCTGATGGTCCCTTGGAAAAAAACAAAAGGGAGCAACGGAATCAACGCCCCAATAGCAAAAGAAAGAAAAGAAAAAATTGCCGCCCCCCAAGGGGATCCTAAATCTTCGGGATTAAGCCCCAACTCTTCGCGTGCCAAAGTATCCAAAGCCTGATTTGGATCGGAGATTAATTTATCGGCAAGTTCCTTGGACTCTTTTTCAGACAACCCCTTTGCTTCATAGATCAGAGCCAATTCCATCCCCTCTTCTTCAGGGTACTCCTGCAGTTCATCCTTTTCTAAACCGATCTGATATTCATACATCTCCCGCTGCGAACGAACCGAGAGATACTCACCCGCCCCCATTGAAAAAGCCCCCGCGAGGAGACCGGCGATTCCGCTTAAAAGGATCATGGAATTATTAGCAGAGGCCCCGGCGATCCCGAGGATGAGGCTGGCGTTGGAAACTAAACCATCGTTCACCCCAAAGACCGCAGCCCGCAGAATATTACCACCACCGATTCCACGATGACTTCTCCCCACATCCTTGAGGTCAGTCGGAATCGGGTGCCCGGCTCGGCTGGGAGAAAACACCGACATCCCTCGAATCTTCATGGCGGCAAGGATGGAGCGGAGTGGTTTAGGTCCAAATTTTTTTAAGAGTTTAGCAACGAGTTGAGTGCGAAGATCAGGAGTATATTTTTGAGGAGGAGGTTCCCCTTTTTTCTGAATTCTCGTTTCCCAAATAGCTGCCTGCTTTTCCGCTTCACGAGCCAGTTGAGAAAATAATCTTCCTAACGCCGACCCCGCCTCTTTTTGCGCCAGGATATGATAGAGATAAACCGAACGTTTCTCTTCACGCCAATTTCGGATCTCCTCCATGCGTTATCCTTTAATTAAGGAAGCTTTCTGCATACCCCATCTTCCAAGTCCCATTTTCTTGGACTGCCTTGGCATCAAGAGCTACTTCTCCTGACTTCATTTGTACGGTGGATTGCCCCCCTTCTTGTGACAGTACCTGATATTGGGCTGAAGGGGCGTATTGCGCTAGTTTGGAACTCTCTCGAAAACTTTTCCAAAATCCGAGCTGGATTGACTTGCGGTTTTCATCGAATAGCTTGCGGACGTCATCCTCTTTCATCTTCTCTTCTTCTGCGACCATTTTGATCAATTTATTTTGGCTTTCCTGAGAGAGATTTTTCCAAGCAACATCAAACTTTTCTTGAGCGATCGCTTCATAAAAATTTTTCACTGCCGCTTCAGGGGTCGAGTTTTGGACCGGCGGGGCTGCAGAAGGAGTGGGAGTCGGAGCAGGTGCTGATACTTCGGTCGACGGTTGCATTTTTTCTTTCGCTTCACACGAAATAAATCCCAAAAGAGAAAGGACCAGAAGAATGGGTAACATGAATACCTCCATATTAGGATGGGTCAGAAACTGAATTTTGTAGGAGTCTACCTCTCCTTTTCATTCCAACCAACCAATTTCTCACTTTAATTTTTCTTTTAACTAGTCTATCCCAGCGACCATGCAAAAAAATAAACTCCAATTAACTCTCTGTGCCACCTGTGTTCGTGACAATTATGGGGAAGGGATCTTCGCTACCATTGACAATTTCGAAAAATCGTTTCGAGAACAACTAAAATCACAAAATTGCAGCGCTGTCGAAATTAAACACCAAAATTGTTTTAATTCTTGTGAAAATTATCATTGCGTCCAGGTCTCGGATGGCCAAACCGCGCATCAGTTAAAGAAGATTTCCAATCCGCAAAAAATTGCGGAGGTGGCTGGCTTGATCAAAAAATCTCAGCATGGAAAATTAGAGATCCCAGAGAATCTTAAGGAAAATTTTATTGAAACGGTAAAGATTAATTAATTCTAAAATCCGCCACAATCGCATCATGATCACTCGGCTTTCGACCTTGAAATTCCAAATCCCCCACCACACGAGGACTTGTCGGAATAATCGAATGATTGGAAAAATTTTCCCCCGCTCGAACTAATTTCAAACCCTTCGCTGCAAACCAATCGATCTTAAAACTGCACTTCCCCCCTTGCTCTTTCAACGCCCACTCAATGAACTTAAAACACCACTCAGGAATAATGTCGCGGAGATTTTTGAACTGTTTAATATCCTCCACATGATAGTGGAGTGTCGAAGCCCCCGGCTCGTTCCAATTCTTATAATCAAACCCATACTTCTCAAAACTCTTGAAGAGAAACCGCTCAAAAAATTTATCAGGAAAAGGGTAATGTTTCGACATCACATAACGCACCCCCATCGCCACCCGAACCCAAAAACCAAAGATCGCAAATGCGGCATGGCGGGAATTATAGGTGTTTGTATTCAAGTCGCCACCAAACAGTGAAGGAATAGGCTCTAACCGATCGACATATTTTAAGATCGTCTGCATCTGATCGTAGCGATGCCGTTTGCTAGAATGCGCATCCAGATGCGCACAGATGAGTCGGACCTTTCCTTGCGGCAACACCGCAGTACACGCCAACGCCTGTTGGTAGCCGAGTCGCTTCTCCTTCCCCTTCATCTTATCTTTATTATTGTGCAGCGGAATACGGTGGAAATCTTCGATCGGATATCGACTGAGGATTGCATTGCCGTGAATGGCATGCGTGTTTTCACCGTCGAATTGGATTTCGTGTCCATTCCCTTTGCTGAGATTGATATAAGTAGGAACAAAAAAATAATTGAGTTTTAGCTCCTCAGCGATCTCTTTAGCGACATTGCGATTGCCAGATCGGGCCATTCCAAGATCAGTCTCAGGGAGGAGGAGAAGATCAGCCTCTTTGAGAATCGGATGATTTTTCAAAGTGTCTAGGATTCCATCAAATTCAATCCCTCGCTCCACATTCCAGGTAATCGCTCGATAAAAAGGCTTCTCTTTTGCCTCCGGTGCAAAATAACCAACTTCATATCCATGGAGTATCTTTTGAATCTCCGAGTAAAGCCTTTGATAAAGCGGATGCTGCTCCAGCGCTTTGGAACCTTCCACGCGGCTTAGTTCTTCAAAATGGGGATTAAGATCATGCTGTAGAGTAAGGATTGATTCAGACATAAAACTGTTGGAAGAACCAGAATTAGCAGAAAAAATCAAGCAGGTTGTGCTTGCTTTCGTTGACAGGCCAAATAGAATCTTATAGCAGCATTTCACCATTTTCCGGCTTAGCTCAGTCGGTAGAGCAAGCGGCTGTTACAAGTTAGCAGCCTCTGCTGGTAACAGCAGAGTGATAAGCGGGCTAATTCAGGGAAACCTGTCCTGAGCGAGTGCCAACGAGTCGAAGGACCGTAGCACTATCAGTATGGCAATCCTGAGCTAGCATCCCGCCTTTGGCGGGAGGGCAAGTGCAGAGACTTTACACCCGCCACCCCACTCCATCTTGTTGGAAGGGTGAAGAGAAAGTCCGACTCTCCATGAAAATGGAGTCAGATCGTAACCGCTAGGTCGCAGGTTCGAGTCCTGCAGCCGGAGTATTTCCGAATTAAAAGCCGTTCCCCAAAAGGAACGGCTTTTTTATTGAGTATCGAGATTTTTTTTCTTATCAAAAATTAAAACAAGAGGGTAGCTATCTCGTGGTCCTCGAGACTAACTCTTCGATGCGGTTGGCAATGGCGTTGCGACTAGTTTCTAATTGGGTGGCATCATCACCAATGCTGTAGGCGGTTGGGGCGACTAAGTGGGCTTGGTTGTGGGCAAAGGTGGAATCTCCCAGGCGGGTGAGAAGGGAGAGATATTCATAATCCTCAACACTATCACGCAACATCTTAAGCCGCTGACTCGCGATGGGGGTTTGTCCGCTGCCGCCAACTTTTTCCGGGGTTCCGGGATAAAAAAGCGTTCCGTCTCCATTTCCAGTAAAATAATATTGCGAACTCCAAGGATCACCTTGGTAGGCAAAAGTAGTTTCCCAATAAAGATCCCCGGTTGCGCCAAAATTGAAAGCGACCCATTCCATCGCGCGATTGCGCAATGCGGAATGGTCAATCGCTAGACTGGGATAGCCGGTGTAAGCAGTCCCAGCTCCCACTGCACCCGCACCGCCACAGTCATGGCTCATGCACGACTGATACATCCAGACCGTCTTACCCGCCGCTTGATACGAATTATACTTCACACTTTGATTACCGACATATTGCCCCCCCGCCGGCTCATCGACAAAATTGACGAGCGGTACAATAATATCGATGTCATCATCAAGACCATGGGACGCCGCCTCACCAATCGTCGTCGTCACCAACGTCTTCAACTTCGGTGCATGGCTATGCACAAGCTCGGTCCGTTCTAAGATCGAAGACCAGGATGAGCCATAACCAGGTTCGTCAGCGGTGTAGTCAAAAGCACGGTCCATCCACCCCTTGGCCACGAAATGTTTCTGATACGATGCTAAGCTCTCGGCATCCAGTGGCAACATGTAATTTGCCGAGGTCAGCTCAGCCCCGGCGAGTCGTGTATCGGCAGCACCATCCAACAAGGGGGCATAGCGGCGATCGAACTCGCTCCAATCGTTTCCGTTAGGACGCTGGTAATAGATGTTGCCAAGAGTGATTCGATGATCGAGCGCGAATCGGGCATATTTGTCGATGAGATTCATCTTCTGATCTCCCCAATCACCGCAGCTCGCATCTCCATGATAATGTCCACTACAAACCGACAAGTCGTTGAGCTGATAATAGGTATGGAGAGTCGGCGTCGACGGCAGTTTAAAGTCATAGACCTGCAAGCTCACTGGGACTTCGTACCCTTCAATACCAATACCATGCAATGTGATCTGACCGTAATAGATTCCAGCCACCGCATCGCTCGGCACGAGCACCTCCACCCAGATGGCACGGGCATCGTTGGCCGCAGCGTCGAATGGGAACCCGGCACGGGGCGACCCGTCGAGATCATCGATCATCGGAATCAGTGGGTCTGGCCAGCGACCCGTCCCCCCCTGAACATCCGAAGGGGTATCAATCGCCATGAGCTCCACGCGATAGAAACGAATCGCACTGGCGGAAATAATTTCTCCGCCTGGACCGCTTAGAGAAGAGGCTTGGGGAGTAATATTCTGAATGCCCGAGCTCGACCGGACGACAATCTGAAACGACTCAAACTCGTTTTTGGCAGCTGAAATGTTCCCCTCCGTGATCTCTTTCGGGCTGGCGGATGGGCGCACTTTGACAGTGGAGCGCTCCACCCATACTTGTGTTCCACTCGCTAGGGATGGCCCCTTGAGTCGCTCAAGCACAAGACGAAGACGGTTGGCTAAAGTGTCCTTCAGGTGTTCGGAGAGCTGTACCCAGGTGTGGGTTCCTGTCAAAACGGGAGCAAAAGTTGGGGTCAGTGTGGGCCGTTCTATCAAGCTAGGGCTGACGGATGGAGGTAAGGTGGCGCCTTGAGGTTGTTCGAATGTAGACTCTATACTGTTGGTGGTGTTGGTAGATGAACTGTTCGGTTCGAAGGATCGCTGTACTGCTGTCAAAACGGAGCTACTGGAGGCGATTGCTGTAGGATGTTCTAGCTGAGGAGAAATGACCTCGGTGCTTCCACACCCGCTTAATGGTGTGACAGAAAACAAGCTTCCCGCCATCATCAGGATGAGAATAGTGGTGCGAATCATTTTACCTCCCTACAACTCAAGTATAAGGGCCAATACTTTTGAATTTCATATCGGTCAAGATGTAGTCTTATCGGGAACCGGTCCGAATAGAGTTGCGACAGCAACTAAAAGAAACAGACTTGTCCCCCTTTCTCCAAAGGCGTTAAAATCCCCTTATAGTTTGTATCCCCACTTAAGCACTTCGGAGGATTTAATGCTGACTCGATTTCTTTTTTATGCAGGTTTGGGGTTGAATTTAGCAATGCTTCTGTTGACTTCTTGCGGAGACGATAACCCGCAAGTTGCTTCCGTTGAAATCGTCGGTAGCCCTGATCCACTTCGTCCGCGAGAGAGTAAACAGCTTACGGCAATCGCTCGAGATGCGGAGGGGAATATTGTGAACAACGTCGATTTTACATGGGAGGCCGGCAACGATCGCTTCGTCATGATTCAAGAGGATGTCACTCTAGCGACCTCGGCAAAGAGGCAGACTCAAATCACAGCGTCAACTATTAGAGTTATTTCTTTATATCCGGCACTTTCGACGATCTCTATTCGCGGTTTTCCGGGGACCTTTTCCATTGAAGGAATTCTCCCAGAAAATAATGGCTCCGTCATGCAACTAACCGATGACACCGCCCAAGACAATTGGGGGATAAATAATAGTTGGCCCACTACTTCTCGCGATCGAGTCCTCTGGACGAAATCGAACGGAGCGGCGACCGATGTTATTTTAGGAGATATTGAAGGGAATCAGACCCCCTTAAAAATTGGCATCCTCACCGAAGTCGATTTTATCGCCTTAGGTAACGCTGGAGAATTAAGTGAAGACATCATGATCTCCTGGCGAGAAAATTCGTCCAACACTTTTGTTGATGATGGCAGCGCTGATCCGGAGGATCTTGGAGACACCAATCAAGAAGAAAATAGTGTCGCAGATAACTGCCTGTTCTTCCGTGAAGGGATTCCAAACAACGATATTCGACGTTTTAGTTTTGCCGATGGGCTAGATGATATTTTTACGAGTGGAAATTCTTTTGGACCGGTGATCGGCAGTAATTGCCAAGCAGTTTGGCTGCAACAGAATGGAATGTTGAGGGATATCAATTTCTTTGACGGGAATGAAGTGACCCCTTTAGCCACTGACTTGAGTGACACCATTTCTTTCGACTTCCGTCTTGGAATATTAGTTTTTAGTGATATTCCAGAAGGGGAATCTAATACCGATATTTTTATCGTCGATACCACAAGAGGGAATTTCCAGGCGGTCAACATCACCAATACTCCCGAGGATTCGGAAAATTTTGTCAAAACAGATGGAAATTCGGTTTTGATTTATCGAATTGCTAATGGAACCACTCACCAGATTGTTCTCTACGATATCGCCGCTGCTTCCGAACAAGTTATCTCTACTAACAACAATCCCAAAGATGGGGACAGTCTGCAAATCGATTACAGACAAGCGATTTGGACGGAGGGTTCCACCAATATCTTCTTTCATAACGGCAGTGGGCTTTCTAGTGGAACAAGCCAAGTTCCACTGGCAGACCCTTTAAATCCTGCTTTCAAACCTTATCTTGCAGATGGAACAGTCACGTGGGTTGGTAACGATGGGGATGATGAAATTTATATCATGAAGTAATGCTTGATTAATCTTTCATCAGCTCTTGGAGGAGTTTCGCATTGGCTGGAGCATTCGCATTTTGATCATTATTGAAATACACAAACACATCCTTTCCCTCGCGCAGGTATTTTTTCATGACGACAGAAAGTTCTTTTAACTCTTTCGGAGAATAAGAAGAGGAGAACATTTTTTCAGGGCCATGAAGTCGAAAATAAACAAAGTCGGCATCAGAAATCCACGGGGCTGGCTGGTACTTTTCGGAATTAGCAAAGACTAAGGCCAGACGATACTTCTTAAAAATCGCGAGCATCGGTTCAGAAAAACAGTTGGGATGACGAAACTCAATGGCGACTCGCAGGTCAGCATCATCTTTCCTTAAAAGTTTAAAGAATCGATCGAGCCTTTGAATGTGATGTTCTTTTCCAGTAAAACTAGAATGAAACTGAAATAGAAAAGGGCCGCGCTTTTCTTTGAGCGGAACACTCCTCTTCAAAAACTTCAGCCAAGCCGCTCTCACCCCGTTCATTCGCTTGATGTGCGTGATGTACTGAGAAACCTTGATCGCAAACACAAAATCTTTTGGAGTCTTTTGATACCAACCCTCAAAATTAGATTTGGGCTGCAGTCGATAAAAGGTCGCGTTGACTTCGACTGTATTGAAGCGCTGTGCGAGATGAGTGAGATGTTCCGATTGGGGTAATTCTTTCGGAAAAAATTTCTTTCCCCAATCTTTATACGCCCAACCTGAGGTTCCGATAAAAACCTGCGGCATACTCGACCCCCTTAAGAAGATCCAATATACCAAGATTTTCGGGAAGAGAAAGCACCGATGTGAACACGCCTGGCTACCTGGGGGAAGGTAGGCTATGGTCGGCGCATGGGCATTCTCATCAACCCGCAGCAAATCTCGAAGAGCTATGGGGCACGAACTCTATTTCGAAATTTAAGTTTTTCCATCTCCGAAGGGGAACGTGTGGGACTGATCGGGCCTAACGGAGCGGGAAAGAGTACGCTGCTTCGTTTGCTTGCAGGGAAAAGCGCGCCGGACCGTGGCATGATCTCAAGCCGACGTGGTCTTAGAATTGGATTCCTTGAACAAGTCCCTACCTTTCCCCCAGGGGGGACCGTGGAATCGATCGTTCAAGAATCAAATCCCGATCCGCACGACTGGGAATTCCAGGCCTCCCTTCACGAATGGCTTTCCAAATTATCCTTGGACGGATCTCAGGGGGTGGATCCTCACACTCCTGTCGCCGAACTTTCGGGAGGGTGGAAAAAGCGAGTCGCACTCGCGAGAGAATTGGCCAAACATCCAGATCTCCTCTTATTAGATGAACCGACCAATCACTTAGATATCGAGAGTATCCTCTGGCTGGAATCGCTCCTCGCCAAATCAAGCTTCGCCTCCCTGTGCATCACGCATGATCGACTTTTCCTGCAGCGGATTTCCAACCGGATCCTCGAATTGGATCCCCAATTACCAGATGGACTCTTAAGTATCACCGGCGACTACGCTGATTATCTCGATGCGAAGGGACAATTGCTCGCCGCGCAAGAAAAGCGAGAACAGGTTTTGAAAAATACCTTGCGCCGGGAAACGGAATGGCTACGCCGTGGCCCCAAGGCCCGCAGCACCAAACAGCAGGCGCGGATCGAACGTGCAGGGGATATTGCCGATGAGGTGGCTGACTTAAGCGGCCGTAATCGGACGCGAGAAGTCGGGCTTGGTTTTGCGGCTGAAGAGGCGCGGCCGAAAAAGTTGATTGAGGCGCGTGGAGTATCAAAATCGTTCGGCGATAAAAATCTCTTTTCTAAATTTAACCTACTGATCACTCCGAAAAGTAGAATTGGCCTACTCGGAGCTAATGGTTGTGGAAAATCCACCTTGCTGCAAATCTTGTTGGGAAAAGAAGCTCCCGATGAAGGAAAAATTACTCACGCTGAATCTCTTGCTGTCGCCTACTTTGAGCAGAATCGCGAATCACTCAATCCCGAGACCACTCTGCTCAAAACGTTGTGCCCCTCGGGAGACCATGTTGAGTATCGCGGCAACCCAATCCACATTCGCGGTTATCTCGATCGCTTTCTTTTCAACTCGGCGCAGATGGAATTGCCCGTCGGTAAACTCAGTGGTGGCGAACAAAGTCGTCTGCTCATCGCACGTCTTATGTTGAAAGCGGCAAATGTCCTGGTGCTCGATGAACCAACCAACGATCTCGACATCGCTACCTTGGATGTTTTAGAAGATTGTCTGAAGGATTTTGCGGGGGCGGTGTTGTTAGTGACCCACGACCGTTTTTTCTTAAACGAAATTGCAACTCAGATCTTAGCGTTCGGCCCAAAAGGGACGCAGGCAGAAGGGGAAATTACTACCTTCGCCTCGCTCGATCAATGGGAAGGGTGGCATAATTCACTCGAGGCCTCCCCTATTTCCCGCAAAGTTACGGAAAACCTGGATCAACCATCCGGATCAGGAAAGAAGAAAAAACTGGGTTACCTGGAACAACGTGAGTTCGATGGCTTAGAGGCCAAAATTCATGAGGCAGAGGCTCAACTTTTGGAACTTAGAAACTTAAGCGGACTTCCCGAAAATTCCAGTAACGCCAATCGCCTGATCGAACTCACCCAACAAATCGCCGCGCTGGAAATCAAAATCGAAACCCTCTACCATCGTTGGGCCGAGTTGGAGAACCGTTCAAATAATCTTTCCACGACATAAATTTTACAGGACATTTCGAATTAAAATGTCGTTCTAGCCACAAATGATGTTTCCTTGTGAAAATCAAAAACTATGATAAGCAAAAAAAATCTAATCTGGGATCAAAATAGGAGTTTTTTATGAAGCCACGTTATCTACTTTTTTTGTTTTTAATTTTCTCCTTTCTACTTCCCCAACACTCGAACGCCGCCATCTACATCTTGGTAGACCAATTCTCCCCCGAAAAGAAATTTCCGATCGCGATCGCCGACTTGGTCGAAAAAGGTTCCGGACAAGCCGATGCACAAGGGGTTGAGATCGCCGAGCTGCTACGAAAAAACATGAAGTTGGCTGGATATTTTGACGTGCTGCCAAAAACCTCCTACCTCGACCGAAGCGGGACACTTCTCCCCGAAGAGATTGATTACAGTCAGTGGAGCCAGATCGGAGCCAACGTCTTCGTCAAAGGGGCCTACAAACAAAAAGGGAAAAATCTGATCATGGAGTTTCGACTCTATGATCCTAACTTAAAACAAATGTTGGTAGGAAAAGAATATAAGGTCAATAAAGATAAGGCGTACGCCGCCGTTCATCGCTTTGCTGACGAGATCATGCTGGCACTCACTGGCGAAAAGGGGATTTTTAATACGAAGATCGCTGCCGCTTGTGGTCCACGAGGAAAAGAACAGATCGTGATCATGAATGTGGATGGAACTGAACGTGAACCGATCACCAAAAACTCCACGCTCAACCTATCACCCAATTGGAGCCCTGATAATAGTCAGATCATCTACACCTCTTATCTAAAATATTTTCCCGAACTTTTTTCCAGCTCCGTCAAAGGGGGAAAACCGAAACGCCTCACCTTCAACAACACGCTCAATATCACCCCCAATTATTCAGCAGACGGCACTTTGATCGCCTTCACTTCGAGCAAATCGGGTGACCCAGATATCTATCTCATCGATCCCAATGGCAACGAGGTCAAACAGATCACCAACAATCCAGGGATCGACATCTCCCCGACTTGGTCCCCCGACGGAAACCTGATCGCCTTTGCGTCGGAGCGCGCCGGCAATCTGCACCTCTTTGCCACAGATAGAAATGGTGCCGCCGCTAAACGACTCACCTTCTCCGGCTATCAAAACGACACGCCCGACTGGTCGCCTCGAGGTGATAAAATTGCATTTGTCAAAAAATTTAGTAACGCGTTTGATGTGTTTTTGATGAATGCCGATGGTTCTTTAGAGCGGTCAATTACGAGTGGTTCAGGGAATAATGAAAACCCCACCTTCAGTCCTGACGGAAGGTATATCGTCTTCTCTAGTAGTCGCATGAAAGGTTCCAATCTTTTTCTGATGATGTGGGATGGCTCCAATCAAACTGCCATTACTACCGACGGACAATGCAAAACTCCCGATTGGTCAGGGTGGTTTGAAGATAAGAAAGAAAAATAAATCCTCCAAAACCTTCTCCCTTGAGGGGAGAGGGCAGGGAGAGGGTGATTCCCCGCATGAAAACTACCTTAGCCGTCATCGACATAGGCTCCAACACCCTTCTCTTAACCATCGGAGAAAAAACCGCTTCAGGAGAAATTGAAATCCTAGCCGATCACGCCGATGTCATCCGTCTGTCCGAAGGATTGAAAGATGGCGGGGAGCTCCAACCGGCAGCCAAAGAGCGCGCCCTTCAAGCACTTCGTCAATTTAAAAACATCGCGGAGAGGAACGGTGCTGATCAAATTATAGCGGCAGGAACGGCTGCCTTTCGGCGGGCGAAGGATGGAAAAGAGTTTGCGAAGGAAATCGAAAATCAACTCGGGTTTCCCGTCAAGATTCTTACCGGAGACGAAGAGGCAAAATATTCTTTTTTAAGTGCGCAATTGGATTTTGGAAAAGATCATCCTTCGCTGGGGATGATCGATATTGGTGGAGGTTCCACTGAGTTTGTCTTTGGTGAAAATACCCCGCATTTTAGTCTTCCGGTTGGAACTGTTCGTCTTACCGAAAAATTTGTCTTCTCTCACCCGATCGTTGATTCAGAATGGAAAGCGATGGAAGCGGAGATCTCACAGCTACTAAAAAACTCTCTTCAGAATATCCCGATCCCATCCACTTGGGTTGCCGTCGCCGCAACCCCCGCGAGCCTCGCTGCGGTCTTTCTAAAATTACCACATTACGATCCCAAGAAAATTCACGGTTATCAGATCAAACTCAAAGTCCTAGAAAATTTGGTCGAACAACTGAGAAATAAAAGTATTGAGGAAAGAATTGCCATGCCAGGAATGGATCCGAAACGGGCCGAGCTACTTCCCGTTGGTGGATTGATCTTGCGTGAAGGGATGAAATTTCTGGGATTGCAGGAAATTTTAGTCAGTGATCACGGGCTGAGATACGGGATCTTAATGGAGAAATTGAAATCAATATCACTACCGTACTAACCTTACCTGCTCTAGTATCTCACCCTTTTGACCTCGAGAAAATCGATATGCCTCGAGAATTTTTTCGGCGAGTTCGATAAATTGTAGTGTAAAGATTTGCTTTTGACGTTTATTCACCTCTCCAATCACCCGGATATTTCTAAAACCTATATGGATGATGTTACCGGTCGTCGGATCAATTTTAATATAAACTGACAAAGTCAGTTCACTAATCTTGGGGGGTAACACAATATTTTCTTCGACCAGGCCGCGATAGGTTTTAGAAAAGTGATCTGTCGTATCAACCCGCACCGATTTGTGTGAGATTGGAAACTTTCTGATAAAATCGAAATCATCGAGGGATCTAATACCAGTAGCGGCAGAACTGCTTGGTTCTATTGCACGAACCTGCTTTTTGCCATAATAGCCACCTAAAGTCCGATAAATTTCCCCTGCCCCTTTGCGGTGATTTGGGTCTTCATACTTATAATTTTTTAGAACTTCTCTTAATTTTGCTCTGAGAAAAAGTGAAACGGGGACGTTTCTTATTTGATCATTTTTTAACCAAGCAACAATCTTGCTTTTTGCTATTTCCGGATTTTTTTCTTTCCCATCCAAATATTTTTTTATTTCCTGTTCCGCATCGGCGAGAGACTGATATTTTTCAGGATTTTTTTCATATTCACTCTGAATCTCCGCTTCATTTAATTTTTTCCATACTGCACGAACTCCTCGCAATTTGGGGGGGGGAGGATCTGTATCCTGATCAGAATCATTACCAGTGCCGATTTGTGCTTTGACGCATTTATGTCCATCATCATCGCACTTTATCTTGAACCCAATCTCTCTTAAATAGTTGACGACATCCATTCTTCTTTGATGGATGTAATTTACTTTTTGCCCCTCTAAAACAGAACATTTCCCTTTCATCTCCCGGAAGTCCCGATTCTTTTCTGCTAGTTTTCCAAATTGGTCTTCAGTTAAATTGGTTTCAGTTCGTTTTAGCGTGCCATCTTTATCAGGATCAATGGATCTTAGGGTTTCATCCAAATAAGCCTCTTCTTGTTGGTATCCATGGGGACCACATTGAAGAGAATTTTCAGGCTTTATTGGTTTATAATGAATAACGTTTGCCATATTACCTCCGAGCTGAATCATTCCCTACCATTCTGTTGAATGAAATGGTTTTGGTCAGATTTTCAACTCCCTTTTTAAATCGATAATTCACTCGTAATTTCTCAGACATCCCTCGCAAAATACTTTGGACTAATAACTGATCTAGTTCATCCCCTTCTACTTTCACATTGGTAAACAACATTCTTTTAATACACCCATTAATAGGCTCAACGAAGACCTGCAAATCTGCTTTTAAAAGTTTGATGGGAAAAGCGGTACTTAAACTCTGACTAATCAGCTTAAAATAGGTTCGCTGAAAATCTTGCGCCGTATGCACCCGCTTGGATTCCTTAGAGGTGGGAAAAAATGGGAAATCAAACTCGGAAGCGATGCGAGCTCTTCTCGGTATGATAACAACTGGTATTGAAGCGATCGAAGTTGGCTCAGCAATCTTTTGAGTCCTTTTACCGTAGTAGGCATTAATAGCTTTTAAAATTACTTGCACTCCTCGATTATAAACTTCGTCTTGACCATGAGGGATGCGCAATAAGATATTTTTTAACTTCTTCCTCACATGCAAGGAAATATCAACGTTACGTAGAGTAGGAATGGATAACCATTCTTTGATTCGAACCACTGCCAAAGCAGCGTTGCCATCCGATTCACGAACTAGAAATTTTCGAGTTTCGATCAATGCTAGATTGATAGGAAAATAACCATCGCGATCATTTCGTTTAGCATCAAAGATTAAATACTTTTCCTTCCCAAAGATCTCTTGGTCGTAAAGGGCATTTTCCAAATCATCTTTACTTTGGAATGGTCCCTTGTCTGATTCAATGACAGGCGCGGTGGGTTGTGGAGTGATATTTAAACCGCGAGAAGCGTTATTAGATTTTGCAGTGACCGAGGGGCGTGAACAGGTCCAAAACCCTTTTTTGCATCTAAATCCCAGATCTTTTAACAGCAATTCCCCCTGCTTAAAAAGCTCCTCTAATCTTTCTTCGCCGGTTCTTTTATCATTTTTATTTTTAGGAATTTCGCATTTGTCTGACCGTAATTGGAGATAATTTTTCTTAAAAATTTGCAATTTTTTCAAAAAACTTTGGCCGCGAAGCCCCATGTTCGAAATCTCTTGAGCAGAAAGAACACCATCTTGATTGGGGTCAATCGACTGAATGTTTTCCCTTAAAAAAACCGCGGCATTTTGGGCCGATTCGCCGCAGAGGTCATTCTTAATAGGCAAATCTTTATATATAATAGATGGGGGCATTCTATTCTCCTCAACGACAAAAATAACTTGGATGTAGGATCATTTCGCCCCTTTCCCCAAAAAGTTGCGAAAAAAAATGCAAAACGCGGGGATTTGGTCGACTAAAGTCACCCTACAGGTGCAGGAGTCGCCTTGAATCCCCATGTAGGGTTGATTTCAATCGACCAAATCCCCGAATGATTGGGTGATAGCTAGGAAGGTTCTTCTGAATCCTCTATTTCCCCCGTCGGCACATTGTCTTCCTCAATATCCAGAGCTTTCCCAGGAATCTTAAACCCTCCCACAGCCCAGGTGCCGAGATCGATCTTTTGGCAACGCTCGCTGCAGAAGGGGCGATAGGGATTGCCTTCATAAGGGGTAACTTTTTTACAGGTGGGACAAGAAACGGTGCGGGGCATAAATCTTCTCGAAATGGAAATAACTTAATGTTTGCCGTCACATTTGGGGCAAAGGCCATGAAAGATCACTTCACTGCGCTGGATTGTTAAGCGATCTTGAAGTGCTTGGGGAAAACAGGTCTCGAGACAATCAAGCTTTATCTCAAGATCTTCGACATACCCACATTGCGAGCATAAAAAGTGATGATGCCGATCGACCCTCGGGTCATACCGCGCCCTCCCCTGCGTCACCAAAGCTACCTTTAATTCCCCCACCTCCACCAGGGTCTCTAAGGTCTTATAGACCGTCGCAACCGATACCGTGGGATGCCTTATTTTCACCATCCGGTAAATCTGATCGGCCGAAGGGTGGTCGGTCATTTGGAGGACGGTACGAAGCACCTCTAACCGCTGGGGGGTGATCTTTAAGTGCCTTTGCCTTAATTTTTCTTCGGCTATTTTCAAATTTATATCCTTATCTCTTCATACTTTATTTTTTCTAAAACTCAAGAGCAAGTCACCAAAAAATCGATATTTTCTCAAATAAATTAGGTTGTTGGAAGGAGTGGATATTGACAATTACAAATCAAAACTTATACTAGATAGGAATTATTATTATTTAGGAGTCATTTTTACATGAAAGCTCATGCAATCAAAATTCTCGGTGCCCCCTTGCAACGGTTCTATCAAAAGGGACTCAAACAAGAGGGGAGCTCCGTTCAGTCGAAGATCATCCGTCATCTCCAGGGATCGTTGCGCCAAAAGGGTCAGTCTTATCATGTCCGAACACTCAAAAGGCAACTCAACGGAGCTATCCAATATATCCCTGAATTATTGGAACAACTCACACTAGATTATTTTAAGAAAAATTTCCCATTTACTTATAAAAAAGGGTTCAGTGAATTTAAAAAAGACAAGAACTTGCTCGAGCATAGCCATAAGCCCTCTCTCTATGTCCCGCAGGATTACTTTAAAAAAATGGTTCGAGCCTACCTCTATCGGCATAAAGAATTGAGCACTCGGCAGCTCGCGCTAAAAATTCATCAAACCTTAAAAGAAAAAAAAGTACCGCTGAGTTTAGAAACTATCCTCGCGGCTTTAAACGGCAAGACCCAAAAGATTAAAAAAGTTTTGGAAGATGAACTTGAAATATTTTTTAAGCAGGATGGGTTTAAAAATCGAGAAGAGGTCGAAAAATATATTTCGGAGCAGAAGAAGAGTGACGCTTTCTATCAATGGAATGAAATCGTTCCCGTAGAACAGATTACTCAGAGCGTTTCAGACCTAATTGCCAAATACCCTCATTTGACGCGACGCCAATTAGCGCTAAAATTACAAGCAGACCTCTTACAAGAAAATTTTCACTATAGCCTGAGTAGCTTGCAGTGGATCTTGGGTGGAAAAACTCAAAAGGCGAAAGGGATCGTGAAAAAATATCTCGATGGCTATCTGAGTGAAGAAAGCTTTTTTCAAGAGGTTGAACAACAAAACCTAAAACATAAAAAAAAAACAGGACGCCCTTCGCTCTATCAAAGGTTAGTGGAAAGTTACGAACAACTACAGCAGGCCGAAGAACAAAATCGTGAATCGTTGCGAAATCATTTTCTCAACTTAAGGGTGGAATTTATTAAAAAACGCTGGCTACTGAAACACCCCGTCTATTCCCCTCTGATCCAAACAAGTTCAGGTGATGCCGGAGAATCTTTGGAAGCGGAATCTTGGAAGGAAAAAGATCAAGGCTTCAATCTTGAACACCATTTTCTGGATCGCCTCGTCTCGTAGTCTGTAGAAAATTTAAGGAAGGGTAGAAATTCTAAAATCGGCATAATCACATGCCGCAGGTTTTTTCATCGCGTTACCATCGGTCATTATTCCAATCCCCGAAGGTTTTTTATGTAAAGGTTTGTTAAAATACTCCTGATAATCTTTGCTAACATCAATGGTGACCTCTCGCCATCTCCCCAGGTTTTGTTCCCCCATCTCTTTCGAAATTATATAAAATTTGCCGGGCTCTTTAGGCCAAAAAGAACCGACGGTGAGCCCACTGCTCCAGACATATTTCATTGCCGAGGTCCGACCAAAACCAACGTAGACGGCACAGGCGCTATCATTCGTCTTCCAACTTACTTCTTTAGCTCCCGTGGGTAATTTTTTTGCACGCCAGCGAAATTTGAGATAAGGGTATTTATCTATCGACCAATTAAAATCTTTAAAAATGGGGACCGAAATCTCGCGCTCATCGATCGCTTGGATATATCTCTTTCCATTTTCGTTCGCGACTGAGTAGACCTCTTTTGCCTTGTTGCTATGAAAGGGATAAGTCTTCCAGTTTTTAGGAAATTCCCCTACCTCGCTAGAAAGCAGATTATCGACCTGAACTTCCGTGGGTTCCTGAGCCAATGAACTACTTAACTGGATCCCTATAAAAATGAGAGAAAATAAAATGATGGAAGGAGAAAATTTCATAAATCTTCTTGAACTATACCGGATAGAACGACCAAAATGAGTAAAGAAGTTCACTCATTATTCTCATGAAACCATATTCTTTACAACGCAAGATTCCAAAAACGATGGCAACCCAGCACCCGGATAATGCCTTTAAGCCGTATTGGAATAACCGCCCTTTTATCTCGACTAGCAAAGAGGTGGAGGAGTGCTTTCGTTCTTTCTCCGACCTCGATTGCGATGAATATATGTGGGACTGGGAAGGGAAGTTTGTTGATGAAGCAGTCGTCGATCGACTCTATATTAAATATCTCGATTATTTTTCAAAGCACCCCCTCGGAAAAGACAAATTTCTCACCTTCCGCGTCCCCAACATACAACGCGAAGGACCGGCTCGGCTTTCGCGCGCTTTTATTGGACTGCTTTCAGCCGCCTATTCTGCGAAGGAATTAAAACTTCATTCCCCACCCCTTTTTGAAGTGATTCATCCGATGACCACTTCCGCTCAACAATTAATTACTTTGCAGAAAAAATTTCACCAGATTGCAACGCTACAAAAGAAAATTTTAGAATTTAAAAATCTTCAGCCAGAACTGTTAGATTTAATTCCACTCATCGAAGGGACCGGGACACTCTTCAACAGTCAAAAGATTTTAGTGAAGTACTGTGCGGCGATCGAAAAAATGACCGGGAGTCGCCCAAAAATGATTCGCCCGTTTATTGCTAGGAGTGATCCGGCGTTGGATGGTGGATTTATTGCTGCCGTGTTGAGTGCAAAGGCAGCATTATCGGAATACTACATTTTTCAAAAAGAGACAGGAATCCAGGTCAAACCGATTATTGGAGTTGGATCACTCCGGTTTCGTGGTGGGTTGAGCCCCGACACGATCGAGGAATTTTTACAGACCTACCCAGGAATCTCCACCGTCACGTTGCAATCCAGTTTTCGCTATGACCATCCGTTGGAGCAAACTCAGCAGGCGATCCACCAGTTGCAACAGAGATTGCCACTAGAAAACCCTACCCTCTTTTCTAAATCGGAAATGAATCAAATCTCCCGACTCGACCAGATCTTTGTGAAATATTATCGAAAGACGATCGAAGGGACTGAGCCTTTTATCAACCAGATCGCCAAAGAGATTCCACAACGCCGCGAACGGCTTCAACACACCGGGCATTTTGGTTACTCACGTAGCGTGGGAAAAGCGGGAATCAGTCTACCGCGCGCCATCACTTTCACCGCTGTTTTTTATTCGTTGGGAGTCCCACCAGAATTTATTGGCGTAGGAAGAGGACTAAGAGCTACCGCAAAAGAAAAACTATTGCCGGCACTCGAGAAATTTTATCCAGGATTTCGTGAAGCGATCATTGAAACAGGGAGATATTTGAATCGAGAAAACTTAGATATTCTGGCCAAGAAATTTCCCCCTTTCAAATTTGTCAAAACCGGAATCGACTACATCGAAGATTTTCTAGGTCAAAAACTGGGCCCTCAAGATCCCGATAGTTTCTTACATCGCAATTACACTTCCAACGTGGTTCAAAATTGGCTCAGAAAAGAGGATTTGGAGGAGGATATTTTGAAAGCGGCCGAGGTGAGGAAAAGCATCGGATAGGGATCGAACATAGGATTTCAATTCCTACAGTTGTCATCCCAGCAGTTTTAAGCTGGGATGACAACTAGATTCGATATTCAATGTTCGAACTCAATATCTTTCAAACAATTTAATCAACGTTCTCACCATCACCCCCGTTCCCCCTTTCGGAGTGTAGGGGAGCGGCTTATTCGCCCACGAAGGACCGGCGATATCGAGGTGGACCCATTTTGCTTTTTCATCGACGAAATTTTTCAGGAACAACCCACCGTTGATGGAGCCGGCATAAGGGCCGCCGATATTTTGAATGTCGGCTACCTGACTTTTGATCTCTTCAGCATACTCTTCCGGCAAAGGAAGTTCCCAGATCTTCTCTCCACAGATCTCCCCCGCTTCTTTGAGCATTTGAATCAATTCGGGATCGGTTCCCATCGCTGCAGAATAAAGTTCTCCTAACGCCACCAGCGCCGCCCCGGTAAGGGTCGCAATGTCGATAATGTAATCGACCTTACGATGCTTGGTAACGTAGCTGAGTGCATCCGCCAGCACTAATCTTCCTTCCGCATCGGTGTTGAGGACCTCTATCGTCTTTCCATTGTAAGCTTTGACAATATCACCAGGACGTTGCGCAGCACCGTCTGGCATATTTTCAGCGGCGGCGAGGTAACCATAAACTTCTACGGGTAATTTGAGCTGTGGAAGAACCCGCATCAGCGCCAAAACACTTGCTGCCCCTGACATGTCATCTTTCATCGTCTCCATGCTCTTGGCAGGCTTGAGCGAAAGACCGCCGCTATCAAAGACAATCCCTTTTCCAACAATCGCAAATCGCTTTTTGATTTTTCCGGCAGGACGATAATGCATCTCCACAAACACGGGAGGACTCGAGGAGCCTTGCCCCACGCCGTAGAGCGCTCCCATCCCCATTTTTTGAATTTGGCGATGATTAAAAACCTTGGTGCGCACACCGCGGATTTTCTGCGCCTCTTTCCCCAACTTTTCGGGGGGCTTGTCGCGAGAAGGGATATTCACCAGGTCTCGAGCATAGTTGACCGAAACAGCAACCTGCTCCCCTTTCTTTAATC
>JBGTGJ010000267.1:0-6497 GCA_041746775.1 bacterium | reverse complement strand
TTACCCAAAACTTTAGACTGTTTTTTCTGTTTTCTAATACGGCAAATATTTCTCGAGACAATTGTCGTTGTCGCTCTTTCACCGTGGCAATGAGTTCCTCAACGACGGGGACTGCCAACTCGGCGGCTGCGGATGGGGTAGGGGCTCTTAAGTCCGCGACGAAATCGGAGATGGTGATATCGGTTTCATGCCCAACTGCGCTGATGATCGGGATGTTGGAGCGAGAAATGGTGCGAGCGACCAGTTCAGTATTAAAGGCCCAAAGATCTTCTAAAGAGCCACCCCCTCGTCCGACGATTAAAAGGTCAACCTCTGACAACTCATTCATCTTTTCAATTGCTGCAGCAATTTCGGGTGCTGCAGTTTCCCCTTGGACATTGACGGGGTAGAGCAAGATGTCGACATAACGATTTCTGCGATGCAGTACGCGAATCATGTCGCGAATGACCGCGCCGGTGGGGCTAGTGATGATCCCAATTTTTTTTGGATAGAAGGGGAGTGGGCGTTTGCGTTCTGGTGCAAACAGTCCTTCCTCTTCCAATTTTCTTTTGAGCTGCGTGAAGGCGAGCTGCAGGGCTCCCAATCCTTTTGGTTCTAAATATTCTAGAATCAGCTGATAGCTTCCTCGCACTTCGTAGACGCTGACATGTCCGTTGGCAATGACTTCTAATCCATCTTCTAGTTTAAATTTTAGATTTCGATTGGAATTGCGAAACATCACCGCGGAGATTTGAGAATTTTCATCTTTTAAAGTGAAATAATGATGTCCGGAGGAGTGGGGGCGAAAATTGCTGACTTCTCCTGTCACCCATACAGCGGGATATTTGTTTTCGAGGATTGATTTGATTTCGCGGGTGAGGTCGGTAACGGTGTAAATGTTTTTTTCTAATTGCGAGAATAGTTCTTCCTGCATCGAATGGCTAATAGCGCAGGGAGGAGGAAAAATACAATCGACATTCGTGAAGCGTTCCCTTCACCAGCATGTAAAGAACAAGTGGTGGGGGGATCAGGAAAACCTTCAAATCGAGGGGGAGGATTAACGGGCAATTGGGTGTCACAAGCATCCCCAATTTCATCTTGGTCGGAATCATCTTGGTTTAAATTGGCAACGTTGGGGCAATTGTCCTGTGCATTGAGCACGCCATCCTCATCTTCGTCTTGAGGATTCGTATTAGGGTTAGGAGAATCGGTCGGTGGTATTTGTGCATCAGGATCGGGAGTCGCAGGGGAACGGGGGAAATTTTGTAGGGCGTCTCGAAGTCTTTGCTGAATGAGGTCGGAGCTTAAATTGGGAGCATATAGGGAGGCCGCTTGAAGTGAAGGAATTCCTTGAAGAAAACCGATCAAAGCAAGGGTAAAAAAAGTTAAAGTAAAGGTCCGCCGCAACATGTCTATGTTATCGGCAGCGTTTGGGAAAAGTTTCGTGCTTATTCTTTTTTGGACTTCTTAGGATTCATGCATTCATCTACCGTCTGAATTGGCCCACGAAGGTTGGATTGTAGCGAATCTAGTTGTGCGATCACGGTCTCTTTTGCCGTGGGGTCGTTCATGTGCCGCTGTGCCATCTCTTCTAGATCATTAAATTGCTGACTAAAGGTACGGTAGTTATACCAAAAGCGACGGGCCGCTCTTTTTTTATCTGCTTTTTTCCCAAGGGATTCGATTCTTTCGGCTCTTTTCTGCATATGAGTGCAGTAATATCCCATCCGCTTGGTGAAATCATGATACACGCTGGCATCGTCCCACTGGTTTTCTTGGGTACTCACCGCTTGGCAAGCGGGAACCAATGATTCGATTTTATCCGCAGTTTCTGCAACACAGGTTAGGCCTGATGGTATGTGAATAAAGTAAGCGGTGAAGAAGCTGAAAAATAAGAGAGAAAGTAATTTAATTAGGTTCATGATCCCCCCCCTTTATCGAAAGATTGGATGAGGTAATTTTAAGGGGGTTTGATTGGGTTGGGAAGTAATTTTATTAAGGATGAAGAACTGTCTTAAGTTCATCTTGGCGGAAGTAAAAGTAGACTAGACGTCGGTCAATGCCAAGGCCACGGGAGATTTTGGCGATGGTGTCATCTTTCCAGGTACGATTTTTGATCCCATCTTTTAAAATATTGGAATTACCTAGAAGTGGAATTTTCAAAGTATTTGCAGCGTTTCGAGGAGTAACGAAAGTATGAACGATTCTGGAATGAATTTCGGAATATAGATCGAGGTCTTTAAGGTGATTCCAACTTATCCCTGCAGGTAAATCATAATTAATCGCACTACCCGTTTTTTTACCTAAAAAATGTTGAAGAGATGCATAATTAAAATGCTCGTACCATTCCTTTAAATTTAATTCCGGAAAGATTCTTTTTAATAAAAGCAACTCCTCATAGGTTAGCCTAACAGAAGGTTGAAGGATCTTTTTAGAAATTCTGTAGAGATCTTTTTTTGTAATTGGATTTCCACCAAAATCAGATTTGCTTTCAATGTAGTTAGCTAAGTCGGTTTCATTATGAATCGAATGTCTTGCGATTAGTCGTCCTAACTTTCCACGTAAGTTAAAGTGGTCTAGCCTTGCTTTCTTTTGATGCAATAATGATTCAAATTCTTTGGGATCTATTTTTATTTCGAGATTTGTTGTTGGATCGATAATTTTATAAAGCTGAATAATGGGAAGACGAAAATGTAAATAATGAACCTTCTTATCACCGCCTAGAAATTCTCCCCAAGCTATCAAATCCTTATCACTTTCAATATTGGCGACTAATGTTTCATGGTTGTTGATCACCTTCCATTCAACGTTAGTTTGTCTTTCCAACTCCGAAATTGAAATATCCTTTTCCATTCGATAGCTGAAACTTTTCTCCCTCAAATCATATGTCAAGAATGCTTCATTAATTTGTTGTCTGGTCAGGTAAAGAGCTGATCCATTTGCTATTTCGGGGAAAATACTTTCAATCGAGGGATGCAACATCTTGTGTAAAGATGCGCTATCGAGATTTGGTAAAGCCCTCTTTAGATCGAGGATAGTTTCTGGTTCAACATGAGGGGTTTCTTCGGACATGAGTCGATAAATAACCGTATGATTGATGCCGGACATTTCCGATGCTTGATCTATCGTTAAATTTCCCATTGCTGAGGCGAGTAAATATTTTGGACTTGATTGAGAAATATTCAGGGCTTGTAAAAATGGATTTAATTTTTCGAGAGGGATTCCAAGCTTATTAAACATCCAATTCCAAGTTGGAAGTTTGCCTTGGTTTAGTAGGATGATGTTTGATTCTAGTCTATTCCAATAATCATTGTTTTCTTTACCTAATAGACGATTCAAGGCAATCGGACTTAGATATCCTTCCATCGATTTTCTATGTTCAAAGAATATTCGGCCAGAATTTGAAATTCCTTTCTTTTTTTCTTCTGCATAAAGGCGAACTTTCTTTTCATCCCCAGATGTCGAATCAATATAGATTTTTACATTGGGAAATAAATCTTCAAGAACTGGGACCAAATCAGGGTAGAATGTATAATTGAGAGCCTCAACTATTTTATCTTTATCGAGTTTAAGTTCTTTTGCGAAATTTAATAGAGTTAATGAATCAATGTTGCTGATATTCATTTCGATTTGCTCTAAGTAAAATGATTGAATTTTGACTCTTTTAGCAAGCTCTGGTTTGGTTAAGTGGCTCAAAGGATTTTTTCTGGATGAAAATATTAACCAACCAATGGTCCGACGTTTCTTGTCGTAGTCTTTGAAAAAAATCATTTTTTTAATATCGGTAGGTTCCTCAATATATATCGGGTATTTTTCAGTCATCCACTGTTTAGAATTTAATTTTGGGAAATGACTAAGATTTGAAACATAAATAAAATCTCTTATATCTTGTTGATAAATTTTTGCCAAAGCTGTGAGGATTTCAAATGGTACAATGAGTTCTTCTGACTTCTCATATTGTGAAATAGTGTTTGGCAAAATATTACGGCCAATTTGTTCTTTGATCAGTTTTGAAACATCTTGAAGGGTCAGATTATATTGTGTGCGCAACTGAATCAGTCTTGCGGGAAGAGGTTGAGTATTTTCAGGTATAATCCAGTTTAATTTTGGCAATTTACTTTGTTCAAGCTTTTGATCAGGGAGGTCATCTTTTCCGTTGGCGTGTATTTGAGCATTTTTAATTGAAAAATATCTTTTAATTGCTTTGATGGCTAATTGAAATGATTTGGAAGGAGGAAGGATCTCTTCTAGGTTTCGTATTGAAGTTAGTAGATGTTTATATTCTAAAATACTTCCCAAAAAGACGAATTTTTTTGGATCCCCGTCGACTTTTCCAGCTTTTACTAATGCCGTAGCAATCGTAAAATAACTATATCTTCGATTACTTCCTGCCGTTTGATCTACTAGGTTTTTATTTTCTATTAACCAATTTGCAAATTGAGGTCTATTTTCGAATAAAGGAGCGTTTTGAATGATTTCTCGTTGGTGGAGGCGATAATCACCATTTGTTCTTTTTGAAAAACTGTAACCATCTGGGAGATATTCACTAGTACTTCCCCAATCGTTAATACTGAAACCCTCGGCTAACTCCAATTCTTGAAATGCCTGAGCAATCTCCGAAGCGTCTACCGTGGAAATCTCGTGAGCTATATCACGTACTCGTTGCTCAAATTCCAATCTTTCATCACCGGTTAGATTCTGAAGTTTATTTGCTAGTTTCCCTTCGCCGCCGTTTTCTAAAATAGAAATAATATCGTGAGGGTTTACTTTTTCTTCAAATGCATGAGTATTGCTAAGACTCGACAATTCCCGACCAACATTAGGTGATTCTTTATTTGGATCACAACCAATCAACTGAAGAAGAGATTCTTTTAATGCATAAGTCTTTGAATCCGTCCGGTAGATGGAACGAGTAGCAATAGAAAAAGCCTTAGATTCCATTTCTTCGATGTTTGAAAAGAAGGGGAATGCCGTTTCATAACCCACGGTCCAAGAGCTTAAATATCGGGTAGTACTTAGAATTGGATCTTTATTGGGATAAGATTGAAGGGCGACAACCTTGGCAGCCTCACGCGCTACAGGAGAATCTGCAAGTTTAACGATCGCAGTGTCATAGGCAATTTGATAATTCTTTATATATTCTTTAATCGTCTCTTGTGGAGTTTGAGATAAAGTTAAAGCTCTTACAACAAAATGCGTCTGATATTTGCCGTATAAATCTATGAGTTCTTTTGCAGATATTTTAGAAAGATGCTTGATCCATTTTGCAAATTGTTTTGGATTATATTCTTTTAGTTCTTTTACATCTTTTAAAAGAAGGTGACCGATTTCCGTAATTAACTTTTGATCGTTTTTTTCTTCTGTTGAGAGTAGTGATTGCAGTTTATAAGAAAGCTTCTTGGATAATGTCTTCCATTCGGAAAATAATATCTGCTTTAGCCTTTTCTTGATCCATATTTCTTCTAAGGCTTTTTGAATCTTTTCTGCTTCGGCTTTTTCTCCATTTTTTAAACCGTTTTTGAATATCATTTTTTTTGATTGCTCAAGGATATCCTTTGCCTTGATATGGAGCGAAGAAAATGCATTTCCTGGATTGCTTTGAACAGAAAAGGAATTGATTAATGATGCAGTTTTGGTTTCTCCTGTCGGATTTTCGAGTAAATCAAGAGGTCCGGCGAAAACGGGCTTTAACCCAAACTTGATTTTCCAATTACTTATTTGGCTGTAAATATTGGCTTGTAAGCCTAACTTATGCTCAAACTCTGCAAACCTTCTTCCCAATCCCCAATAACCCGCTTTCGCCCCAAGGGTCAGGCTAAGTAATGAACTCGTTGTTTCCATCACCCCAATTAAACCACTCACCTCCGGACGAAGACCAAGCCCCGCTTCCAACTTATGCGCCGCAAACATCCCCCACCACATTGAGGTATAAGGGATGGCGACCTGATTAAAGCGCTCCCAACTCGCCAAGGTTGGAATACTGAGCTCGTTATATCGGTGAAGTTTAAGAAAGATCTGATTGCCGACAAACCCTGTAAATTTCATCAAACCAAGAGTCGTCGTGGTGGAAATCCCCTCTTTTAAATAAGCATCTAAGTTGGAAGGAGTTCTTTCTCCGGCCAATTTTCTTAATCCCAAACCAGCAGCCATGAAGGCGGGGGATTCGATCGCGAGAGAAGAAAATCCTGCCGTAAATCTGGCTCCTAATCCCTGCTTTAAGAATGGAGGGAGCAATTTAGCGAGCCCCTTTCCAAAAGCGATCTCTTCCAACATCCAAGTTCCCACCGATTTTCCAACGAAGGTTCCAAACATCATCGGTGTGATGGTGTAAAAGTTGAGGGTGTTAGGGAGGAAGCGAGTGAGGGAATGTTCTGTTTGATCGGAGAAAGAGCCGCGGCCTTGAAGTAAGTTAAGGAGGTTCTGAGCTTGAAGAATGATTGGTCGGGGCACACCGCTTTGCGCCTCGACGGAGGTGATTGATGTAAAGATCGCAGAGGCGACCTCGTTCTTTCCTTCTC
>JBGTGJ010000266.1:0-6687 GCA_041746775.1 bacterium | reverse complement strand
TTTTCTCTACGCCCCAACCATTGAAGCCCTAAATCGACCCCCATAATTCCGCTTAAGGCAAAACTGTGTAAGACCATCCAAGAAAAAAATTTCCCCCTGGCGGTTAGGTCGGTTCCGTCGGGGGTATACATTTTAAATCGATTTAGTGTCTTGCTCTTGGCCCATCCTGGAGAAAAGGCGTTTCCAATGGCTCCCATGGTTTTGATGCCGCGGACCGAAAGGGAAAGATAGAGAAAGCGTTCGAACATTCTTTTTGATTCGAACACCTTACTGGGATCATATTGTAAGGCTTCGCGAAGTAGGGTGCCTCCCCAAATAACCCCCACCTCAGACCATACTGCAAGGCTGCGAGCCAAGACAACCCACGCAATATGAGTAAGACCAAGTTTATTTTTTAATAATATCGTGACCCACTTCTTGGCAAAGTTGCTCGCTTTCCAAGCGCCGTGAAGAATCACTAGATCGGTGGCTAAATCTTCAATAGTGGTGGTGAGAACCGCATCGGTGAGGTGATCGACTAACCCCTTTCCTTTTTTAATTTTGTTGATCAGCTCGGTAGCTTCAACGCATGAGGCTTCATCGGGACCAATGTTTTTGATCAAACTACCAATTCCCAGAACGGTAGAAAGCGGACCATAATGACGTTCTAATTCAATGGCACTTTTTAATAAATCCTCGGTGGGTTTAGCATCGGGGATCTCTTTGCTAACAAAGCCGATAAGGTTGGGGAGAATGTGACCGCTGGCACTGTGAGGGAGACGGCTGCTTTTCAAGAGAGAAATAGATAGATCACGAACTTGCTTCGATTCATCTTTAGAAGTTATTTCGAGCGCTTCTTGAATGGAAGCGACTGTGCCGTCGAGCAGAAGTGCTTTAACTTTTAAAAACACTTCTTGTTTTAAATTCCACCCAGCTATTACTTTTTCTTGAAAGGTTTGGTTGCCTCGTTTTTTTTCTACAGGATCCACGATCGTGGTAAAAAATAGTGATTTGGCTTTGTCTGTTTCAATCCTGATTCCATCCCTAAGGTACGCTTCCCAAATTTCCAGAGCGGCCAAGTTTTTGGCTCGAAGCGGGCTGTTTTGCATTAATTTTAAAAGTTTTTGAGCTTCAGGGTTTTGAGGAATCTTCGACAATTTCACTTTGGCCGAAGTGAAATCTCCTTGGAGGTAGGGGATGTACCCTGAAAAAAGAATTCCTAAATCTTTGATTTCAGAATGAGGAGAAAGATTTGCCTTTTTCGACAAGAGAGCAAAAAAATCTAAGGCGAGTGATTTGAGTTCTTTTTGAACCAGTGCTGAATCTTGGGGATTAGGAAATTTGATTTCCGAAAGTTGCAGATAAAGCAGCGCGGTTTGCATACCATACGATAAAACCTGTGAGGCTTGATCTTTTGGCGCATGGCGCAGTTGATGAAGTGTAGATTCTAATTCTTTTAGATTTTTTCTTTCCGTATTAATTCGTAAGGCCAAACCTAAAGCGTGACCTGCATCAATTTCATGATCGATCTGTCCGATCTGCTCAGGACTTAATTGATGAGCATTTTCCTTTAAATAAGCGATCGAGGCTTCGGCGTGAAGTTGAAGCAAGGTCGTATTGCGTGATTGAAGTCGGAGAGCAGAGCCATAAACCTCTCGAGCTTTCTCATAATTCTTAAGGCCAAAATGAGCCTTTCCGAGTTGTTCCAAGATTTTTGAGTTCGACGGATCTACTTGATGTCCTGATTCTAAATAGACAGTCGCTGAGATATAGTTTTTTCTGGTGAGATAATAGTTTCCGAGGTCGAGGTAGGGTTTACCTCGCTTTGGATTTTTGATGATTTCTCCACGGTAAAAATTTTCTAATTGCTTTTCACATTCGAAAATATTTTTGGGCCTGGCAGTAAACTTTTTTACACCGGCATTTTTATAGGCTTGGTTAAGAGAGACAAAACAACTAGTCGAAGATTGCGCAGAACTTTTCCCAGAATGTTCGGGTAGGCTTAATGGTGAATACCGTAATCCGGCATGTGGAACGGCGAGAAGAGGAATTTTCATAGTCCTCTCCCTGATCGATAATCGTTCATCTTATCTCCCTCAAAATAAGTAACTGATCGGTTATCGGAATGGCCTAATGAAGGTTGTGGAAAAAGGCCAGCCTTTTTTCGAACACTAGGAAACTTAATAAAATAACAAGTTTATCAATGGTTTATGTACGAACTATTCTAATGCCATTGAGAGGAAATAAGATAACCGTAACTTAATACAAAAAAGATTCCGCAAAATTGATCGATTACTTGTCCTAGATCTTGAACAAGACGTTGCTGGGTAGCACTAGAATTTCCGTTTTTTAATTTTGAGGAAATTAAATGAAGGATGAGTTGGGTCAGCTTGGAAAAAAACAAGAATAAAACAAATAATCCTAAAACTATTAATATGGATGGATAAGGATGATGGGGAATGAAGGGACTGATTTTATCCAAAAGAGAAGGGGACAATAATCGAACAGTAACGATCCCTGCTCCCAATGTTTCAAGCCCTGGAGAGGTTGCAATGAATTTCCCTAGATAGGGGATGAGCGACAATGCAGTCATCACTAAAACTCCCAAGAGACCACTGCGCAGAGCGATGAGACAATAAGGTTCTACCCATTGCCAAGAAAAACCTGTGGTCATTTTAAAAATAATCGGAAGAGCGAATAATAAAATTCCCCCCAACCCAACTCCATTCCACAAAACTCCCAAGATCAACGTGAGGCATCCCGGAGCAGCGGCATCTTGGCTTTCCTTTGCGTTAGTGGCGAGACGAATGAATAATAGATAAATCGATTGAAGAAAAAGCCAGAGGAAGATTAAAAATAGAATGTGGGGGTTGGTGAGCAGCGTTGTCGATTCTAAAATGGATTTTAGGAACATAGGTTTAATATTTCGTAGGGGCAATCCCCTTGTGGTTGCCCTCCCCGAATTCAAAAGGAGACGCGCGGCCACATGGGGACCGCCCCTACGTTACAATGGCCATAAAGGAAAATTGAGATGGATTCTACAAAAAGCAAAAAGATTCTTTACCAAGGAAAGTGGCTACAATTTTGTCAGGATGGAAGGTGGGAGTGGATTGAACGGGTCGGTTGTTCCGGTGTCGTGATTGTGGTGGCGGTGAATGACCAAGGTAAATTGATTTTGGTTGAGCAGTATCGGCGTTCCGTTGATCAAAACATGATCGAATTGCCGGCTGGTCTAGTGAACGATGAGGAGAGGGATCATGAAACAATGGAAGAAGCGGCAAAGCGGGAGTTACTTGAAGAGACGGGATATCAAGCCGATAGGTTGGAGCTTTTATGCGAAGGTCCCCCTTCGGCTGGTCTAAGTTCTGAAATTATTTCATTCTATCTTGCTACCAACCTTAAAAAAGTCTCTGACGGGGGAGGGGATGAGCACGAAGCTATCGTAGTACATGAGGTTTTATTATCAGAGGTTGAGGAGTGGTTAGAAATGAGAAGAAAAGAAGGAAAGGGGGTCGATCCGAAAATTTATGTAGGTTTGTATTTTCTTAAAAAATCGCCAATTTTATGACATTTTTTCATTTTGAGAAAAAATTTTCCCATCCCATCCCATCCCATACCATCCCATCCCCACGAATTTATTTGATAAATTTTTTCCATCTCATTTTAAGTTATTGGTTCTTAATTTGCTTACATTCTATTTCAGAAGCTGGAGAGAGCTTTCTTCGCTGTGGTTAAATATCAGAAAGGGGTGTGGCTATGAGGAATTTTAAAACTAAAGTAAGTTTGCTGTTTTTAATGGTTATCATCGGCCCGTCGCCAGTTTTTTCCCAAATAACATTACAACCCGGAACAATAGATCCTGATTTAAACATTTCATTGCCAACGACACAAACGACCCAAAATCTTGATGGTCTAAGGATTTGCATTCGGCCCACCAACGCGGACGCTAATTCTGGGACGAATAAAACCTTAAGTTTTTCGGCTTGTAGCGCACCACCTACCAAACAGCAGTATGATCCAGAGAATCGTGGATCATTTTTTTCGCCGAATATAACATTTTTGCCGTGGGTTAGTTCTGCCAGTTGCAAAGTACGTAATGTCGGGCTCGAGGGGGTACCTAGAGGTGCTACCAGTTGTCGTGAAATTCCTGTAGCATTAGCAAAGACTCTTAAATTCCCTGATGATATCCGATACTTTATTCTTCAGAGTACCAAAGCATCGAGAAGCAACGATTTTTTCGCCGATGAACTTTGGACTCAACGTGTAGTAATGCAAGTCAAACACCAGGGGAGTACGGATTGGCGAACGATTTATGATAATCCCTGTGACTATCGTAGGGTTGAAATAAGAGACGCTGATCCCAATAATGTTACTGGTGGATTCACCGACCTTAATACCGGTCCTGAGGCGATGGTTGGTACTTATAGTCTATCCGATGACGTTCTTTGTTTTGGTATGCAGACCGCTTCGACCACTGAAGCGGCGAATTATACCGCTGCCTTTGGTGATGGCCCGGAGACCAATGCAGATATTAGCGCAATTATTCCTCACGATTCAGGTCAAGTTCTTCCCGCCCATTCTTCAGCGTATATAAGAAATTGGTATCGTGCTGGTGGTCCACATGTTGATTATTATACGGGTGATCTAATAGGTTATCAAAAAAATGGTCCTACAATGCTCGATTTGGGGAGTCTGCTAAGCATTAAATTAAAATGGCCGAATGATTATAAAAGGGGAAGCTTCCATACCTATGGCGGCACGGTGTGGGATGGTGGTGGCAGATTGCAAGAGAAAGTTAGAATTTTTATTTCACCTGAAAATGGAAACGACCTTGCCGGTTTAAAAAGCATGACGGTTTGTCATATTAGACCGATCGCAGCTACCTGGATTAAGGATAGGCAATGCAGCTTTCACAAACAAACCAGCCTTAAGATATTGAGTACCGATTCTAGAGAAGGTCCCTCGGGTTATCCACCTACGGCGGGTAGTTATGTAGATTTAATCACGGGGCCTTGTCCCGCTGAATGTATTTCGGATACACAAAATTTTTAAATGAAGCAGGAGCTATGATCTCATCTCGCAATGGAATCTAGAAAGGGTGGAGTGGTGTCGATGACTCGCTATGTATTGATGGTGATACTTAGTTTGATGAACCACTCAGCTATATGGGCGCAAGAGTTTGGCAATTACTCAGAGGATCCTAGCGCCACCAGCGCTCCTTTTTCGGAGCAATATAGTGGGATTGAGGATTGCTTTAACAAGGCTGATGATAACAATGATGGGCTGGTGGATTGTGACGATCTTGGCTGTATCCAAGAGATTATTTGTAGAGGAGAAGAAGCGCAGTCAGCTTCCTCAGCAGCACCTTTTACACAAATTCCTGATGAGGTGAGTTCCGAAAGTTCTGAAAATACCGATCCTACTGTCACCATTATCTTGCCAAGAAATACAACACAGACTGCTCCAACGAAATGTATACCAGTCACTTGTTTTTCTCAGAAAAAGAATTGTGGAATTATTTTGAATGGTTGTGGTGGTAGGATATTTTGCGGGGTTTGCCAGGTGGGTGAAATATGCGGTAAATGGGTGTCAAATGTATGTGCGCCTAAATAAGGCTTATTCACCAATAATCTTCACCAACACCCGATTCTTCCTCTTTCCATCAAACTCACCATAAAAAATCCGCTCCTAAGTTCCAAAATAATAGGTGACGGAGATCTTGTAATATTTTACAAAAAAGAGACGTTAGGTACTTTAGGAGATAATTATGCCCGTCATCAGCATGTTTTACGGTATTATCGTAATGATGTATTATTTCGATAATAAACAGCACAAGGCTCCTCATATTCATGTTCGTTATCAGGACGAAGAGGCTGTGATTGGGCTTCCAGAAGGTATGTTATTGGAGGGTATTTTCCCCTCTAAGCAATTAAAACTTGTTGAGGCATGGATTGAAATTCATCGGGATGAATTAATGGCAGATTGGGAGTTGGCTATTGCTGGCGAATCCATTTTTAAGATAGAACCATTAAAGTAAGGGTTGATGATGATACCAAAAGTTAAAAAAGTTATTCCTAACAAAGATTTTACATTAACGGTCTGTTTTTCGGATGGTCAGACCAGGAAATTTAATGCGCAGCCTTATTTAAAAAAGGGGATTTTTCGTCGGCTTTCTGATTGGAAATTGTTTTCCCAAGCTCATGTCGCGTTGGGTACGGTAGTATGGCCTGGAGATTTGGATATTGCTCCAGAAACTTTATATCTTGAAGGGACTTAAGAAATTTTACTCCCCAATAATCTTCACCAACACCCGCTTCTTTCTCTTCCCATCAAACTCTCCATAAAAAATCTGCTCCCAAGTTCCAAAGTCCAATTTCCCTTTTGTTACTGCTACGACTACCTCTCGTCCCATCACCTGTCGTTTCATGTGTGCATCAGCATTATCCTCACCCGTATCGTTGTGGCGGTATTGTGAGATCGGGGCATGCGGAGCTAGCCTTTCCAACCATGCGGTATAATCGTGATGGAGTCCTGATTCATCGTCATTGATAAAGACGGAAGAGGTGATGTGCATCGGGTTGGCTAAGAGGAGTCCTTCCTTGATTCCGCTTTCGATCAGGCATTCTTCTACTTGTGGGGTGATGTTGATGAAGGCGACTCGGGTGGAGGTATTGAAAAACAATTCTTTGCGGTAGGATTTCATAAATC